>URVO01000017.1 GCA_900551335.1 uncultured Phascolarctobacterium sp. | reverse complement strand
GTGGGCGGATGAAAATACGGTAGTGGAAATAGGAAAAGAGTTTGCGGATATTAAAGGTACACAGACGGAGAGCCTGCCGAGTATTTATTTTTCGTCTGAAAAAGCAGACAATGTAAAGGGGATTGGTCTTGATATACATAGCGTCGAGAAGCTAAACATTATTAATAGCGATGAGGGGATATTATTTATTGGTGGTCGTGCAAATGCTTATAAAAAAAGCGAGGGCATAGGTATCAACGTTAAGGATGCGCAGGCTGATTTTGACATTAATAGTGATTTAGTCGTGGAGGCTAGTGGTGTTATTAGGGGAACCGAAGAAGAGGTTAGCATGAAGGCCGTGGGCTTTTATGGAGAAAATGGCAGCTCGCAGATTAAGGCAGATTCCGTGTCTTACGAAGCAAGTAACCATGATTATAGGGAAGCTCCTACAGGAACGTTAGTCGAAGAATCGCTGGGAATGGCTTTAAATAACTATGCTATGAATATTTTTGCTGAAAAAGATATCAACATATATTCTTTTATACTTAATAATACTGAGCTTACTAGTAAGAAGACGGCACAAGGCATGGTTTTATCAAATGGTTCTAAGGCAAGCTTGCAGGCAGGCGGACAAATAAGAATAGAAGTCGATTCTATGAGCAACAGTAAGCTCGAGGCTATAAATGCTAAGGATTCGAAGCTTGATATGAAGGCAGAACAGGGTATAGAAATAAAAGCTGCGAATATAGATGCAGAGGGGAATGTACAAGCTGATAAGGTTTATGCGATTGTTGCAGATAATTCGGAAATAGCTTTGGATGGCGGAAGCTCCGGAATTTATATTCTTGGCAATGTTAATGTTAGTAATAACTCTGTTTTGAAGCTTTCGGGCGTGACAGGCATAGGTGGAACACGTATGAGAATTGGTAGGCCAGGCAGTAATCTTACTGTTGAGAATTCCACTTTAGTAGTTGATGGCTTTGTGCAAACTTTTGGAGAAACGAAGCTTAATAATGTACAAATATATATGTATGATGCTAATAATGCTGAAGATGCTTTTCATACTTTGTCAATAAAGGATTTAAATATAGCTGACAGCAATGAGTTGTTTTTGCGTGCTGATAGCAGTAAGGAAGCTAATATTAGTTCTTGGATATTGAATAGCGATGTTATCGGCATAAGTGGCGACATAAAGGGGGAAGGCAAGTTCGTTGTCAATGTTTTCGATAAGGGCATGAAAAATGGTTATGGCATGGTTGCCGATGGGGAGAAAACTTTAAATAATCCTATAACTGTTCTTTATAACCGTAATGGTAACGTCGACCTTAGTCAGTTGGTCGAAAGTGTTAAGGTTAAGAATTACGATAACGGCATCTGGAGCTATGCTTATGATATGAATGCGGAGAATGATGAGGATGGTAACGTAGTAATTAACAAAGTTAATGTTACAGCTGCGCCCTCTGCCTCCGGCAGCCAGCGCAGTCTGCACTCCGCTAACAAAGCAGCAGGAGCGCTCGCAATCGGCGTTTTGGGTAACGACAACGCTTTGCATGCGCATCTGCGTGAGGTGCAAGGAGCGGGCGAGCGTGAAGAGGTTTGGGCGCAGTATCTCGGCGGCAAGCTCAAGAGTGACGGCATGCAGCTGAAGCATAACGGCGTAGAGCTTGGCTATGATGCCTATGTCGGCAACAATTGGACGTTTGGCGTGAGCGGTATGCAGACGCGCGGCAATACGCAGCTTGATAGCGGCAGCGGCAAGGCGAAAACCAATGTCGGCACAGTGTACGGCGCTTGGCATGGCGGCAGCACTTATCTTAACCTTGAAGCGAAGGCTGGCAGAGTGAGCAGCGAAAGCAAGGCCTTCGGCGGTACTGTTATGCAAAAAATTGAAGGTGAGTTCTCCGCTCCGGCGTATAGTGTGAGTGCCGAGTATGGCAGCACGCATGAGCTGCCTGCTGCTTGGTATCTTGAGCCAGCAGTACGCTTGAGCTATGTTCACATGGGTGCAGTCGATTACAGCGTGCGGACGCAGGAGACGTTGGCGCGTGTGGCTAATGACAGCCTTGACAGCGTCATTTTGCGTGGCGGGGCGAAGCTTGGCAGACGCCTGGGCGCTAAGGGCAGCTTCTATGTGAAGGCTGCGGCGGTATATGATTTCGGCGGCAATTTGGCGACAACGGTGAGCGCCGACGGACGCACAGCGCATTACGAGGACCGCCTCGGCGGCTGGGGCGTAGAGTATGGCGCAGGCTTGGAATATAAGCTGGGCAAGGCAGCTAATATTTCTCTCGACGTTGAACGCAGAAGCGGCGGCGAGCTGAAGCGCGATTGGGGCGTTAACATTGGCGTAAATTACAGCTTCTAAAATTTTTCTCGCAGAGGAGAGCAGTGCATTTCGTGCTGCTCTCTTTACATTTCACTCACAGAACAAGAAAATTCACATTTTCTAAAGACATTTCTTGGCTAAGGGTATACCCTTTAAGTGTAAAATTTGATATAATTAGTGGGATAAGAAGAGAATGAGATATTAGGCGCATTCTCAAAGATGGAGGGAACGTTTTGGAAGAATTATATCGTGAAGAATCTGGCACAAGCGGACAAAGAAAAATTTTTGCCGCGATTGCCTTATTGATGATTGCGAGCCTTTTTGTGCATGAATGGATGGGCTTTCAGGCTTCACATCGTTTTGATGTTTTGGGCTGGGGCATGGACATGGTGCTGCTGGCACTGTGGATTTGGCGCGTCAGCTTTGGCTATACGCTGATTTTATACAAGGACAAGCGCCTTGAGGTTATCAGCCACGGCTTAGGCTTTATCAAACGCAGCTATGTTGTCGACCTGACCAGAACTGAAAGCTTTACGGATAAATATGTCAAAAGCTTTTTCCGCAAAACGCAGATTAAGCATTATATTCACCGCTATAATTCCTTAGATAATAATCCGCAGCGTCTTTTGGTATTCACTGAGGGCAAGAAGAACAAGCTGGCTGGTCTGCTGTTCAAGTCCAGTGATGAGTTTATTAAGCAGCTCCGCAAACAGATGCCGGATAAATTTATTCAACTGTAAGTTTTGGTTAAACCAAGGAGGTCTAAAATTTAATGGATGCTTTAGCTAATGTTGAACCTGCTTTAGTCTGCAGCAGAGTTATGCAGATATTTTTTGGTGCATTTCTTTATATCTATCTGATTGCTAAGCTGGTTGGCCCCGAAAACAAGCAGGCCTGGTTCAGAAAACGTAAAAAATATACCTTCTTCAACCGTCGTGGTATTTTCGGCGAGGATATTAACTTTGGCTATCCTGTCTGCTGGCAGGGTATAGCTGTTTTCTTCGCTATCTATGGCGTAGTTCTCGGCTTCGGCTACTGGTATATTTTTGTACACGCATATTAAGACTGAATATATATGAGAAGGGAATTTGCTTAAATGGCAGAGATTAGAGGTTTAGTTGTTAAGAAAAACGGCGAACGCGCCGAGGTTAAGGTTGATAAAATTGAAAGCGAGCTGAAGAACCTGCCGAAATATCTGGATTGCTGGAATCCGGTAGGCGCTAAGGCCGGCGATATTGTTGGTGCAGAATACCGCGATTTTGACCAGAAGCAGGCCAAGCTGATTATTTACGGTCTGCCTGTGGCCGGCATTCTCGCCGGTGTTGCCTGCGGTCACAGCATGGCGACCTTCTTCCATATCGATGAGCTGCTTCCTATAGCTATCTGTATTGTGCTTTGGCTGCTTGTTACTGTGAATTATGCGCGTATCTTTAAGCGTGACGCAGTACGCGAGGGTCAGCAGCCTGTTATCTATGAGATTCAGCAGGCTGAGATGGTTATCGATATGGGTAAAAAGGGCTGAGGTAAAGAGCCATGAAGGTTATTTTGGCTTCAGCATCTCCGCGCCGTCAGGCGCTTTTGCAGCAGATTGGCATTGAGCCTGTTGTGCAGCCTGCTTTCTTCGATGAGGTGGGCGGCAGAGCGGAGCTGGCGCACGAGGTGGCGCTGGCAAATGCCAAGGGCAAGTGCGATGCTGTTTATGCAGAGGCCGGAGATGAGCTGCCGGTTGTGGCAGCAGATACGATTGTTGTTATTGACAATGTTATTTTAGGCAAGCCGCAGGATGAGGCAGAGGCGCAGGCTATGCTTACGCGTTTGTCAGGACGCACGCATCAGGTGATGACGGGCGTGGCGGTGCGCTATAAAGGTCAGCAGCTGGCAAAGGTCTGCACGACAGACGTAAGCTTTCGCGAGCTGACTGCCGCAGAGATTGCGGCATATATTGCCACGAAGGAGCCTTTGGATAAGGCGGGTGCCTATGGCATTCAAGGTCGTGGTGCTGTTCTGGTGGAAAAAATCAATGGCTGCTACAATAACGTAGTTGGTCTGCCATTGACGATGCTTCATGAAATGTTTAGGCAATTAGGAGTATAGGAGCTATGACAGGTGGATAAAACTGCTGAAAGCAGGACCTGCAATTTTTGCAGTAATGATTTTAGCAGTCTCGACAAAAAATTTAATGAGCAGAGGATAAAAAATCTTCCTCTGGAGGAAAGACCACGCGAAAAGCTTTTGCAGCGTGGCGTGCAGGCGCTTACGGATGCTGAGCTGCTGGCGATTTTATTGCGTACAGGAACAGCGAAGAGGTCGGCGCTTGATTTAGGCAGGGAGCTTGTGGCCGATGACGGCCTTTACCGTCGTCTGGCGCGGACGAGCGACCTCAATGAGCTTATGCAGATTAAGGGCCTGGGACAGGCGAAGGCCGCGACGGTTCTCGCTGCCCTGGAGCTTGGCAGGCGCATTGCGTCCGCCAGACCTTTAGATAAAGTTCATGTGCGTTGTCCGCAGGATGTGGCAGACTTTTTGATGCCGCGCTTGCGTTATGCGACGCGTGAACAGTTTTTAGTAATTTTATTAAATAGCAAAAATCTTATAATAGGCACAGAGATTGTTTCCGAGGGAACCTTGACCAATTCTGTGGTGCATCCGCGTGAGGTGTTCCAGCCGCCGATTCTGCAGCATGCTGCAGCAATCTGTGTGGCGCATAACCATCCGTCCGGCGACCCGTCGCCGAGCCGGGAGGATAAGGAGCTGACCGCAGTATTGCAGCAGGCCGGTCTGACCTTGGGGATTCCTCTTTTAGACCATCTGATTATTGGTGATGGCGCCTATTATAGCTTTCAAGAGGATGGAGCATTAGACGTTTAGGAGGATATGTGGAAATGAAGCTGACTTTCCCTAACTTTAGTTTATTTAACAATATGTCCGATGACATGGGTATTGACCTGGGCACAGCGAATACCCTGGTGCATTGCAAAGATAAAGGTATTATTATCCGTGAGCCTTCCGTTGTGGCGGTAGAAAAGGATACGAACGAGGTGCTGGCAATCGGCGCTGAGGCGAAGCGCATGATTGGCCGTACCCCGGGCAACATCGTGGCTATCCGTCCGATGAAGGACGGCGTTATCGCTGACTATGAAATTACGCAGTCCATGCTGAAATATTTCATTAAGCAGGCTATGGGCAACCGTCCGCTGGTGCGTCCGCGTATTCTGGTCGGCGTACCCTCCGGCGTTACCGAGGTTGAGAAGCGTGCTGTTATCGACGCGACTATTGAAGCCGGTGCGCGTGAGGCGTATCTGATTGAGGAGCCGATGGCTGCGGCAATCGGTGCTGGTATGCCTGTACAGGAGGCAACCGGCAGCATGGTTGTTGATATTGGCGGCGGCACATGTGAGGTTGCTGTTATTTCCTTGGGCGGCATTGTTGTCAGCAAGAGCGTTCGCTGTGGTGGTGATGCGATTGACAGCGCAATTGCGCGTTATATTCGCAAAACCTTCAATATGTTCATTGGTGAGCGTACTGCTGAAAACATCAAGATTGAAATCGGCACGGCTATGCCTGTTGATACTCCTGACGTTATGGAGGTGCGCGGTCGCGATTTGCTCAGCGGTCTGCCGAAGAGCATCAACGTCAACGCTAACCACATCTGCGAGGCTGTTAATGAGCCTGTAAGCATTATTGTGGACGCTGTACGCAACACCCTGGAGCGTACTCCGCCTGAGCTGTCCGCTGATATTATGGACAGAGGCATTGTTATGACCGGCGGCAGCTCGATGCTGCGCAACCTGGACCGTTTGATTTCCCGCGAGACGGGCATGCCTGTTTTCGTTTCTGACGAAGCGCTGAACTGCGTTGCTCTGGGTACAGGTATCGCCGTAGAAAATATTGATATTTATCGTAAGGGCTTTATGACCTCGAAATAATGGGGCTGGCACATGAGTAAGAAGGTTATGCTCTGTGTATTGTTCGCCTTCATTCTGCTGGCAATGCTGGCGATGGCGATTGCTGGCAAGAGCCGCTTCCCACTGGTCAACAGGACTGTAGCAGCAGTCGTGCTGCCTGTGGAGGAGGGGCTGACAAGCCTTGGCAGCGCCAGCGACGGCCTGCGCGGCTTCTGGAAGGCGCTGACAGTTTTACAGAGTGAGAATAAGAAGTTAAAAGAGGAAAACGAAGAACTGCGCAGTGCTAATATCCATATGGCGTCGCTTTTTGCCGAGAACAAGCAGCTGCATACGCTCCTGAATTATAAGGAGGAGCATAAGACGCAGCAGGTTGTGGCTGCAAAGGTTATTGCGCGCAACTTTGGTGATTTGCAGGACTGCATGTATATCAACGTCGGCAAGGACAAGGGCCTGGCGCCGGATATGGCGGTTGTGCATGATGGCCTGGTCGGCATTGTCGATGAGGTTTATGATGATTATGCGCGTGTGCTGCTGCTTAGCTCGCCGCGCTGCCGCGTTGGTGCGCGTGTTATCCGTGCGGATTCTCGTGCTGTAGGCGTTGTTGGCGGCAGTGCCACGACGAAGGGCACGCTTGTGTTGGAGCACGTTTTCCGTGATGCAAGCCTGAGTAAGGGTGATATTATTGTTACCAGTGGCTACAGCGGCAGCCATCCGGCTGATATTTTGATTGGCAAGATTACTTCTACCAATATGGATAACATTGGTCTTTTGCAGGAGGCTGAGGTGCAGCCGACGGCTGATATTGCCGATGTAGAGCAGGTGCTTGTCATCACCAGCTTTACGCCGCAACCGAAAATCGCAGTACAGGGAGGACAGGCAAAATGAGGAGACTGATTTGGCCCGTCCTGTTTCTGTTCTTGATGCTTTTGCAGGGCTCGGTGTCCGTATATATGACAGGCTGGCTTTCATGCGATTTGCTGCTTTTGGCAATTTATGCCTTTGCCATGCAGCGCGGCCCTGAGGCCGGAGCGATGGCAGGCGGCCTGATGGGCTTTTTCCAGGACGCGCTGAGCGTAAGCACCTTTGGCTACTATATGCTGACGCGTACTGTGTTCGGCTATCTTGTAGGCATGACGAAGGAAAAGGTTTTTAAGGATAATTTTCTTTACCATATGAGCGCGATTGCTACGTGCAGCCTGATTTTGCGCTTTTTGTACTGGTGGGTGGCGCTGATTCGCGCAGATGGCCGCTGGAATATTTTTTTCAGCTACTGCTGGGATACGCTGGGCTTTGTCTTGGGCAATGTCCTGCTGGTCTGGCCCGTGGTGCTTTTGGTGAAGCTTGTATACGAATGGATTAAGAAGGAAGATATTTCCTACTAGGTCGAAGAGAAGAAAGGAGACAGACGCAGCTCATGGATGAGAGAAATCAGGCAGGCAGATTGCATGTAATGCTGGTTATCTGCCTGGTGTTGTTTACTGTGCTGATAGGACGCATGGTCTATTTGCAGCTGTGGCGTGGCGATTATTATGCCAAGCAGTCTGACGGCAACCGTCTGCGTCAGTCCAAAATCAGTGCGCCGCGCGGACTTATCTATGACAGTGAGGGCAAGGTCCTCGTCAATAATCTGCCCGGCTATGCTGTGGTGCTGCAAAAGCAGTCGAAATATAAAGAGGAAACCTTGCAGCGTTTAAGCACGCTGCTGGATATGCCTGTAGAGGATATCAAGAAAAAAATTGAGGCCAGCGCCAATTATTATGAGCCGATTATGCTCAAGAATCAGCTGGTGACACGTATCGAGGAGCAGCGCCGTTATATGCCTGAGGTTATGCTGACGGTGCAGACGATTCGCAACTATCCTTATCACGAGCTGGCTGTACACGCCTTGGGCTATGTGGGCGAGGTCAGCGAGTATGAAATGGAAAGAAACCTGTTCAAGGACGTTACGCAGGGCAGCATTGTCGGCAAGGAAGGCTTGGAGAAAAGCTATGACAAATATCTGCGCGGCATAGACGGCGCCTTTATGGAGGAGGTTGACGTTGGCGGCAATGTCGTCAAGCATTACGATTCCATTCAGCCTGTACAGGGCAAGAGCCTGAAGCTGACGCTGGATTATGAGCTGCAGGCTGAGCTGGAGAAATTTACGGATAAGCATCTGGCTTATCTGCGCAATTCCGGTATTGCACCGGGCGCAAGGGCAGCGGCAGTTGTGGCGCTCGACCCGCGCAATGGCGCTGTGCGCGCAATGGTGAGCCGTCCCGGTTACGATCCCAACTGGTTTGTGCATGGAATTTCGTCTAAAAACTGGAATTCTATAAATAATGATCCAAACTATCCGATGAACAACAAGGTTATCACGGGCGAGTATCCGCCTGGCTCGACGTTCAAGATTGTCACGGGCAGTGCGGCCTTCGAGCTGAAGAAGGTTGGTCTGGATGAGCCTATTTTCGACGGCGGCTTCCATCCGCTTGTACCGACGATGGGTAATGCTGGCGGCGAGGTACTGGGCTGGCTGACATTTATTAAGGCGCTGGCAATGAGTGATAACGTATATTTCTATGAATTAGGTAACCGTGTCGGTATTGACAATATAGCCAAATATGCTCGTATCTACGGCTTTGGCGAGAAGACTGGTATTGATTTGGACGGCGAAAGCAAGGGACTAGTGGCCTCTAAAGATATTAAACGTAAAATTTGGAACGAGGACTGGCGCCTTGGCGACACCTTCAACGCAGCGATTGGTCAGGGCTTCAACCTGACGACGCCGATGCAGCTGGCAGTTATGCTGAGCATTGTCGCTAACGGCGGCGTGAAGTATCAGCCCTATCTTGTCGACAGCATTCTGAATGTAGACGGCTCGGTGCTTGAAAAGCCTGAGCGTCATGGGGGCAAGCATATCGACGTATCGCAGCAGACGATTGACTATATCCGTATGGGCATGAGTGCGACGACGCAGGAGGGTGGTACGGCTTCGTACTTCTCCGGTCTGCCGAAGGCGATTGCCGGAAAGACCGGTACAGCGGAGAACTCGCATGGACGCGACCATGGCCTGTTTGTAGCCTACGGTCCGGTCGATAACCCCGAGCTTGTCGTGGTCTGCATTGTCGAGCAGGGCGGCTTTGGTTCGACGGCTGCCGGTCCAATCGTTTATAAAGCCTTTGAAGAATTTTTCCAAGAGCGTGGCTATATGCCGCGTCCGAAGCCTGAGAGTGAGCCGGCACAGGTTCAGCAATAGATGAAGGAAGGAGTACATTGTGGAGTTTAAACGTATCCTGAAAAACCTTGACTGGTGGCTTATCAGCGCTGTGGTTATTCTTATGGCCTGCGGTCTTGGTCTTATCGACAGTGCTACACATTCCTTTGCTGTAAGCACAGGCAAGGCATGGCATGTGCAGCGCCAGAGTATGTTCATGGCCTTTGGCATTCTGCTCGTTTCAGTGTCGCTGACCTTTGATTATCATGTGCTGAAAAATTATGCCAGCAAGCTGTATATCTTTAATATTATTCTGCTGCTCATCGTTATGTTTGTTGGACATAGTCAGCTTGGTGCGCAACGATGGATTCAGATTGGCTCGCTGTCCTTTCAGCCGAGTGAATTTGCTAAGGTGTTTTTGATTATTTGCTTGGCAACGTTTATGGATAAGCGCATCGAGTGGCTGGAGGAATTTAAGGATTATCTGCCGGTCTTTGCCTATATTCTGGTGCCGTTTGTTTTGGTTATGCGTCAGCCTGACCTGGGCACATCGCTGACATTTATTGCGATTCTCGTCGGCATGATTTTTGTCAGCGGCTTTAAATATAAATGGTTTTTCCGCCTTGGGGTGGCGTTTGTTGCTTTGCTGCCTGTGTTTTGGCTGATTCTTAAGGATTACCAGAAGAACCGTATCCGCGTTTTCCTGAACCCGGAGCTTGACCCCTTTGGCAGCGGCTACCATGTTATCCAGTCGAAGATTGCGATTGGCAGCGGCGGCTTCTTGGGCAAGGGCTGGCTTGCCGGAACGCAGAGCCAGCTGAACTTTCTGCCGGAAAACCATACAGACTTTATTTTTGCCGTGGCCGGAGAGGAGTTTGGCTTCATCGGTACGGTGTTCATTATTTGCATGTATTTGATTATTATCTGGCGCGGGATTGCCATTGCGCTGGATGCGGACGACACCTTCGGTATGCTTTTGGCGACAGGTGTAACGTCGATGTTTATGTTTCATGTCATGGTCAACATCGGTATGACAGCAGGCATTATGCCGGTAACAGGCGTGCCGCTGCCGTTTTTGAGCTATGGCGTAAGCTCACTGACAACAAATCTGATGCTAGTGGCGATTTTGTTGAATGTGAAGGTACGTAAGAAAAATTTACAGTTCTAGAGGAGAAAATTTTAATGAAAAAAGACCTGACTATAGATATTTTAAGCAGCGTCCAGAAGCCAGCCCGTTATACCGGAGGAGAATTCAGCAGCATTGTGAAGCCTGCTGACGAGGTGGAAGCGACGATTGCCTTGGCTTTCCCCGATGTGTATGAGGTGGGCATGAGCTATCTTGGCTTCAAGATTCTCTACCATCTGCTCAACAAGGAGCAGGGCATAGCAGCTGAGCGTGTCTACGCGCCGTGGATTGATTTGGAAGCAAAGATGCGCGAACGCGACATCGTGCTGACGACGCTGGAAACAAAAAAAGCACTCAGCGAGTGCGATATAGTAGGCTTTACGCTGCAATATGAGCTGTCCTACACGAATATTTTAAATATGCTCGACCTGGGCGGCGTGCCGCTGCTGCAGGCAGAGCGTACAGATAACGATCCCTTCGTTATCGTCGGCGGTCCCTGCGTTTATAATCCGGAGCCGCTGGCAGACTTCTTCGACTTTGCTATTATCGGCGAGGGCGAGGAGGTTCTCATCGAGGTTATGCGTTGCTATAAGGCATGGAAGCGCGAGGGCAAGACTGGCGGACGTCAGGAGTTCTTGCAGCGCGTTGCTAAAATCAAGGGTATTTATGTGCCCTCCTTCTATGCAGCTGAATATAATGAGGACGGAACCTTCAAGGCGATTAAGCCGCTGCGTGAGGATGCTCCGGCAGTAATTGAAAAGCGCATTGTTGAGGATATGAACAGCGTTGATTTCCCGACTGCGCCGATTGTGCCCTTTGGCGAAATTGTGCATGACCGCATTATGCTGGAGGTTTTCCGTGGCTGCAGCCGTGGCTGTCGCTTCTGTCATGCAGGCATGGTTTATCGTCCTGTACGCGAGCGTAAGCCTGAGGTGCTCATGGATTTGTCGCGTAAGCTGGTCGACAATACCGGCTATAACGAAATCAGCCTGGTTTCTCTTTCCAGTGCCGATTATTCCTGCCTGGCACCGCTCGTACATAATATGATTAGCGAGTTTAAGGACGACCGCGTAAGCGTTTCGCTGCCCTCGCTGCGTATCGATAGCTTCTGCGTGGCTATCGCCAAGGAGGTGCAGGCTGTGCGCAAGAGTGGTCTGACCTTCGCTCCGGAGGCAGGCAGCCAGAAGATGCGCGATGTTATCAACAAGGGCGTTACAGAGGAGGACCTCATGAACGCTGTCGGCGCAGCCTTTGAATCCGGCTGGAGCAGCGTGAAGCTGTACTTCATGATTGGCCTGCCGTATGAAACGGACGAGGATATTCTGGCGATTGCTGACCTTGCGCGTAAGGTGCAGTACAAATATTTCCAGGTAACGGGCAAGCGTGGCTGCCGCGTAACTGTCAGCGCTTCCTCCTTTGTGCCGAAGCCGTACACCGCCTTCCAGTGGTTTGCACAGAACGATTTGGAAACTATTCGCCGTAAGCAGTTCCTGCTGAAGGACGAAATCAAGAAATATAAAAATATCACGCTTAACTATCACGATGGCAAAACCGGTATTATTGAGGCAGTCTTTGCCCGCGGCGACCGCCGCGTAGGCAAGGCGCTGCTTTTGGCATGGCAGAAGGGCGCACGCTTCGATGGCTGGAGCGATTGCTTCTCCTATGAGCGCTGGTGCGAGGCTATCGAGGAGGCAGGTCTGGATAAGGACTTTTATGCAGCGCGTGAGCGCGGTGAGCACGAAGCCTTCCCGTGGGAGCACGTTTCTCCGGGTGTCAGCCGTCGTTTCCTCTGGAACGAATGGCAGAAGGCCTATGCACAGCAGCTTACGCATGACTGCCGTCGCACGAGCTGCACTGGCTGCGGTGTCTGCCAAAAGCTGGGCGTGAAGATTGTCGATTATAAGGACGCATATGAAAACGGGGAGGTGCAGGCATAATGAAGCTGCGTATGCAAATTACGAAGGATAAGGATATTCGTTTCATCTCCCATCTGGAATACGTGCGTACCATTGGCCGTGCAATCCGCCGTGCCAAGCTGCCTGCAGCTTATTCCGAGGGCTTCAACCCGCACCTGAAGTTCAGTCTGGCTTCGGCGCTGGGCGTTGGCGTGGTCAGCTATACGGAGTTCGTGGAAATCGAGCTGGCTGAGCCGATGGAGGTTGAGGCGGCGGCGAAGGCGCTGGACGCAGCTTTGCCGCGCGGCATCCGTGTGCTGGCAGCAGATGCGGTCGAAACCCATCATGCGGCGCTCATGAGTCAGGCGGCGGGAGCGAAGTATCGCGTGACGCTGCCGTATAGCAGGGACATTAGCGAGGCAGCAGCACAATTCAATGCTGCAGAGACGCTGCTCTTCAAAAAGGCAGCGCCGAAGAAAAAGGATAAGGTCAAGGAGATTGACGTGAAGTTCTACATTCCGCATATCGACGTTGAGCTTGTTGGTGAAAACACAGTGTTTGGCTTCACCTGCAAGATTACGCCGACTGGCAGCATGAAGGCTGTTGATTTGCTCAATGCGCTTAATGAGCAGTACCAGCTGGAGCTGCCTGTGGAGATGGCGGATATCGAGCGCCTGGAGCTTTATCGCGCGAACAAAAATGGCAAGCTGATTCCTATGCTTAATGGGGATGCAGTGAAGCTGGCATAAAAAAGAAAGCGTCGGGCGGCTTGCCGCCTGGCGCTTTTTTCTTGCCTTATCATTTTACTCTTATTTCTAGCTTGTAAACGTATTTGTTTATATCATCTGTCATCCAGTAATCACATAGTGAGGTAACGTATAGCGGTGATAACGGTTTAAAGCAATGCTCTCGGCAATAGTCTGCCAAAAGCTGTAAATTATCTTTATTGTTAAACATATAGACACCCTGAAAACAAAGTGTAAGATAATCGCCAGCTTCTTTTTTATAGCATTGGGGCGTAGGCAGAGGTTCGTTGAGCTTATAAAAATAATGCTTGATATGCTTGGCGCTGAAATCCTGCAGTATCTGCGCATCATAAATATAGCCAAAGCTGTTGGTCGTAACTGCTACGTCCTTCTGCAGGCTGGCAAACATATTGGCTATATGTGTGGAACGCTTTTTAAAGCATTCATTTTCTTCTGCTTCCTTGCTGATATAAAGATAGCTTTCTGGGGCGTGGACAAGCGTCAGCTTGTCGAGCGTGATATTGGCAATACGGCTGAGCTTGGCGACTTCTTTTTGCAGCTCGTCCTTCATGGCCTGCAGGCGGGCGATTTCCTGCGTGAAAAAGTCAATGCGTTCGTGGAACATATCGCTGTAGGCGGCAGGTGAGCGCGTAGCAAGATATTCCTTGATGCGTGCGATAGGAACATCAAGCTGGCGCAGGGTAAGAATAAGCTGTAATAAAAACAGCTGGCTGCGTTTATAATAACGATAGCCGTTTTCGTCGACGACCTCGGGCGTAATCAGACCAAGCTTATCGTAATAGAGCAGAGTCTTGCGCGGAATCTTGCAAAGCTGAGATAATTCTCCGGTTGTGAAATAATTTTGGATGCCTTTTTGCATTTTTGTAAAAAACTCCTTGACTGTCTAGTAGCTATACATAGTATTATAACATACAAAGAAGAATGTGCATATTAATAATTTATCTAATTATACTTTTTTTGCACGCGACTTTTTTTGATGAGTGTATTGTGTATGAAACGGAGGATTACGAGTGAGTAAATTAACTAACAAAAGCTTATTGATGACAGCATTGATTTGTGGCAATGTTCTTTGGGGGGGAACTGCGGTTCACGCTGAAGAGATTGGCGAGTATGATCTTGATACGATGGTCGTTACGGCGA
>URVO01000016.1 GCA_900551335.1 uncultured Phascolarctobacterium sp. | reverse complement strand
GTGTTGCCTTCAACAGCTACTGCTTTATAAACAGGGTTTTCCAGCACGTGATAAATAACCTGAACGCCCTCGGGAACAAGCTTGAATTCCGGATGCAGGTCATAGAAATAGCCCATGTTATAAATAGCGCTGAGGTCCTCAGAAAGTCCTGCTTCGGTAAATTCCATACCGGCCTTAGTTTTCAGCACGGCAGCAATTTCTGCCTCCGGCACTTCCTTATTGCCTTCAATAACCTGCTTGGTAATCGTCTTGCCAATGTAAGGAGCCAGTTTATTTTCTTCCTGCGTTTGCTGTGCAGTCTGCGTTACAGAGGTCTCAGCCGTAGCTGCAGGTGCCTGGCTTTCTTCAGCATAAACCGGAGCAGCTAAAAGCATTGCTGCCAGGCCCACTGTCAGTGGCTGCCATAAACGTTTCTTTTTCAATGGAAATTCCTCCTTGTAATTCAATTTGAATTATTCAATTCAACTCTCGCTGACTGCACTAATTTGTGCATATCGGCTTTGGATATAGTCACACGGCTGGCAGAAGCTTTTTCCGCCTGTGCCGGTAAATCTTGCTTAACCGTTTTTTCTTGAACTACAGCCTGTGGCTGCTCCACGGGAGCAGGCTTAGGCGGCAAGACCTCCTTCTGCACCACGATGCGCTCTATCGGGCGCGGCGGTGCAGCGATAGCCCTGCTCTTGTAATGGCCCTTCGCCACATACCAGCCTCCGGCTCCTGCCATAACTAAAAGTACAGCGATGCAGCCGGCAAGCAGCTGTCGGTTCCAGCTCCAGGGGCGGTCCTTCTTACGACGCAGATTCTTCAGCTCCGCTTCAGCCAGCATCAAATCCAGCTCACCACGTATATCCTTGTTATCCAAAAAGCTTTGCTCTGCGCTGTCCAGACTGCTTTTAATGCAGCGGATGCGTTGAAACAAAGTACGGCTTGGCTGCGCCATCATAAAACCCCTTTCTGCCAGAATGCCTGTTATCTAAGTCAGATATTATACGGCAAGCTCTGCTTAAATAATAACTATGCTTTTTATAATCATAAAGCATGTGAAGTTTTCACCTGTCATTTTGGCTGATTATAAGAGTTTTTACAACCCATACTATTTTTTTCGCGCTTTTTCGCGCCTATATAACTAAGAAGCCTACGCTAATTAATCCTTATTGAAGTCATGCATAAAACGCGACAGCATGCCACGTATACGGCGCACGCCCTGCTTCTGCAAGCGGTAAACATGCCCCAGGCTGACATCAATAGCATCCGCTACAGCCTGCGCCGGACGATCCTCCAGATACATCTCCTGCAGCACCTGCTGCTCCTTCTGCGGCAGGCGGTGCATAGCCTGCTCCACCTTTTCGCGCAGCAGATTCTGCTCTGTGACCTCCGTCGGCGTGGCAGCCAGCGACGGCAGCGCATCGCTCAGCGTAAAGCCCTGCTTTATCTCGCTATCGAGATAAAGCAGGCCCTGACCTGAGCTCTTGCGCAGAAAATCGACCATGCTGCCGCGGATGCGATAAGAGGCGAACAAGCTGAAGGCTACCTGGCGTGTATAGTCGTAGTTTTCTGCTGCCTCTAAAAGACCAACCATGCCCTCCTGAATCAGCTCCAGCGTTTCCGCCTCGCCCAGCCTGAAGCTGGTCGCGATCTTAAAGACCAGCGGCTGATAAGCTGTCATCAGGCACTTGTGCGCTTCCAAATCGCCTCCGGCGACGCGCTCCCAAAGAGCGCGTTCCTCAGCAGGCTCCAGCAGCGGAGTTTTACGTAATTCCTCAAGATAGCTTTGCAGCATTGTTTCACCTCCTTTCATTTCTATAAACAACCTCTAACGCAACTGTCGCATTCTAAGCTGTCTTAAATTTTTAAGTAAATCTAAAAGGTAATCTTATACTCTAGTCCATACCAATCCTTATAATCCTTTGACAGGTTATAGGTACGTGAGTACGTCACATTCATATGCTTGCTGATATCATACTGACCAAAGATGCTTCTGTCATTGCCATCGAAGCTCGTCGTATAACCAAGCATGAAGTTATTATTCAGATACTTACTTACTAAAACATTATACTGGTTTTTCTCGTCTGCCGTCAACTCTGTATTTTTATCATGGTAGCTTTCAAAGCCGATTCCCGAACGAGTTTTGCCTGTATAGATGCGGAACTGGTCTAAACCAAGCGTCTGCTTGACGAGCATTTCCACATCGCCCAGCACGGTCATCTGCAGACCAACCGTCATCAGATTCGTCATATCCTCACTCGTAACCTCATTACTGCCGGCGCTATCGCGCTGCAGAGTCAGCATACGCACAATCGTATTCTTATCCAGCGGCGGATTGCTCGACAGCTGCAAATCCATCTCGCTCACCGGACCGTTGATCTTCATAAAAATATTGTAGCGGCTAAAGCGCGCGGTGCTGTCCAGACTGACATTCGGCAGGAAGCTGCCCGGCTCAACCCAGACAAGACCTGCATTATCAAGCTTGAAGTCAGTACGCAGATAGGTGATTTTGCCCTTGTCCGCCTTAATCGTGCCTTCAATCGTCGGGAAGAGCGTGCTGCCCTTGATATTGATGCCGCCCTTGAGCCAGATATCATAGAGATAGCTGTTATACAGATGAATCTTCGGCCCCAGCTCAAGCTTCATATCCAGACCAATGTTGCTTTCACCCTCATCAAGCTCCGGCACAGTCGGCATATTAATCAGCACATCATCAAGGCGTACATGTCCCTTCACCAGCGGTCTGAATAGCATCTTCGGCTCTCCGCCGCCCTTATGATTTTTGAAATCAGGATATTTCTGCGGCTCTATCAGCACATCGCCGTTAATCGTGCCGGTGAACAGCTGCGAAGCAAGCTGCGCCTTATCGGCCACGATATGCAGGCTATAGCCGGAATCAAGGCTGGTATTCAGCGCATAGCTGCCCTCGGCCTTCAGCAGGCCCTTGCCCAGCTTCGTCGACAAATTTTTGAGGTTAATCATATTGCCGTTAAAGACAACATCAAGATTGATATTATCCAAAACTGTATTCAAATGCTTTACCTTTACGCTGCCGTCAGCAATTTTTACTGAGCCATAGAGCAAAGGCTCCTCAAGCGTTCCGGCCACGCGGATCTTGCCCTTCGTCTCGCCTACGCCCCACTCCACCAGCTTCGTCATTGCCGGCAGAATACCGAGCCGCGCATTATCCAGATCAATGATAATATTCATCTGCGCATTGGGATTCTTGCGCTGCTCCTGCGAGCGGAAAATATCCAGCGGAATATCGCCGCTAGCCGTAACGCCGTACACATCCTTTGCCGCAATCAGCTGCTGCAGCTGGATATGATCATCCTTCAGCGCCAGCAGCGCTGTCAGCTTGTCAATGCCCACACCGGCAACTGAGCCCTTGGCAATTTCCAGCGAAGCCGTAGCCTCCGGATTATCAAAGGTACCGGAAAGCTGCACGAGCATATCCGTTTCGCCCTTGATTTCCGGCGGCTCCTTCATCACTGCCGTAACAATTGCCGGATTAGCCTTCATTGCTGCCAGCTCCACCTTCAGCGTTCTTTGCTTGATATCAACCTCGCCGCCGACAGCGATAATGCCTCTGTCCGTAACGCCGTCCTGCTCCTGCAGTCGGACATTATCAAAATGCAGCACACCGCCCTTGTCGATGCGGCCCTCAAAATTCATATGTGCATAGTTAAGGTCGTGAATCTTGACATCATCAGCACTCGCCGTAATCTTCACGCCGTTGCCGCGGCCTGCATAGCTGAACAATAGCTGTCCCTGCATCTGGCCGCTGATATCATAATCATAACGCGCCATACGCAGCAGTCCGCCGATATCGCCCCACAGCGTTTCTACCTTGCCCTCGATATACCGTCCGACAAAATTAAGGTTCACATCAGCACTGAACAAGCCATAGTTGACCTCATCATCACGATAAGGCTGCTTAAAGGAAGCATTGAGCTTATTCGTCTCGCGACCATTGCTTGCCAGCGTACCCTGCAGCTCTGTCAATGCCTCACCGTTAATCAAAAGCTTCTCGCTGTCGACATTGCCATCGAAGAATGGCTTCGTCAGCGTACCGCCCAGATGTCCCTTGGCATTTATTTTGCCCTCAAGGTCCACAGTTTCATCCTTAATCGGCAGATGCGCCAAATCAACACCAGTGGCCTCCATCGCAAAATCCAGCTTCTGATCCTGCGTCATAACGCCATCCAGCAGCAAGCGGCCATAAAAGGCATCTACGACAAAATGCTGCAGCTCCAGCCTTCCATCGTCATAAACATAGCGGCCTGCAACCTTCGTAAACAGCTGCTTCGCTGCGCTGCCGTCCGTCGCCTGCACCTCGCCATAAACATGCGGATGGCTCAGCGTTCCTTTGACATTCATCACGTTCGTCAGATTGCCGGTTAGTACATCCTGCTTGCCGATAAGTGCCATCAGCGGCTCAATGCGCACGCCGTTCGTTTCCAGTGCCACATCCACTACAGGCTCTGCGCCGCTGATATCGACCGTGCCGTTCAGGATATGATAGCCCTGCTCCATATTGGCACGCAAATCCTTAAATTTCAGCACATTATTTTTCAGGCCTACAAAGCCATGTGCCTCGTTAATCCTCTGCGACATAAATTCAACCTGCTTCAGCTGAATCATGCTGGCAAACTCCGGTGCCTGCAGCGTACCGCCGATAATAAAGCCTGTCGAGCACAGACCGCTGCCCTCCTGTCCTGCAGCAATATCCAGCATAGGGTCAATCGGGAAATCAGTCATGCGTCCACGGATAGCAAGCTTGCCCTCCGGACTAATCGAGCCCTTCGCTGCCAAATCGCCGTTCTCCCCGGCAAAAGCACTGAGACGGTCAATTTTCAGGCCCTGCGCATTATAGCTGCCATCTAAAGCCAGACGATTGATTTTCAGGCTACGCCACTGAAGCTGCAGCGTATCAGCAGCAGCGTGCAGCTCCATTTGCTCATCTAAAAGCTTCGCCAGCACTGCCAGCCTGCCACTTGCAGAAATGCTGTCCGCAGCGCCAAGCGGCTGCGTCACGCCCTGCACATCCACGTCGGCTGTCAGCGTCTTGTTCGCCAGCTCATAGCTGCCGTTTGCTGTCAGCTTGCCTCCGCCATACTCC
The DNA here is from genome assembly GCA_900551335.1 of uncultured Phascolarctobacterium sp. Taxonomy (GTDB): domain Bacteria; phylum Bacillota; class Negativicutes; order Acidaminococcales; family Acidaminococcaceae; genus Phascolarctobacterium_A. Next base: position 9,652 of record URVO01000016.1, on the reverse strand, counting down.
GCGCTCACATCACGCAGCTGCACAGCCTCCTTGCTAACGACAAAGGGCAGGCGCAGCTTGCCTATGCTATAATCGCCATAGGTCAGCTTTTCTGCTGTCAGCACGCCCTCACCGCTAGGCTCGTCCGTATTCTGCAAATCAGCGCTGCCCTCTAAATGCAGCCTTTGCTTATCTATTTCTGCCTCAAGGCTCTTCACCTTGATTTTATTATCCTTCGCCAAAACCTCGCCGTCGAGCTTGAAGTCATGCTCTGCACCTGCCAGCGCCATGCTGCCGCTGAGCGCATCGAGCTGCACCTCGCCGCTAAAGCGTGTCTGTCCCTGCCTGTTTACATAAAGCAGCGCCAGCTTGCCTAAGCCGCCCTGCAGGCCCTTGATGTCCGCATAACGCTCTGCCAAGGGTGCATAGGCCGCAAGGCTCAGCTTATCGCCGGCAAGCTGCAAACGTCCCTCGCCCTTCGTCGTCACAAGACCATTTAAACGCAATTTGTCTGCACCGCTCGTCACCTTCAGGTCTACAGCAAAATCAGGATTCGCTCCGCCGTTCACGCTGCCGTCTACACCAAAGCTCCATTGGCCCTGCGGCATTGTCACCAGCAGCTCGCCGTTATGCACAGTGAGCGTGCCATAAAACGGCGTTTCCGTATCATCAGACGGTTTGAGCAGATTCTGCATATTCCATTTTTCTTTATCGTTCATCGTCAGATAAATTTTGGGGCGCTGCACATCTATGCCGCTCACAGCACGCGCTGCCTTATCCATCGCCAGCCACGGACGCATAGTAATCACCGTGCGCGGCAGCTCTGCCACCTTCACGCCCTGCGTATCCTTCACGGTCACATCTGTCAGCTCCGCTGTCAGGCCGCCCTCCCATTTCAGGCCGCCGATGGTTACGCTGCCGTTGATATAATCCTGCACCAGCTGCTCAGCCTGTGGCAGCATCTGCTTGATATAACGCGGCATCACTGTATGTACAAGGAATATATAGCCTGCAGCGAGCAGAATAATTAAGCTCGCGAGAAATTGTAGATATTTTTTCATATACTTCACCATTTATCAGCTTACCACAAATTTATGGCAGGCCTGTGTCAAAATCCGCAAAAATCTTCACCGAAAACACTTCGACTTATATTCTTTCGACATGAAGCTTATACATTCCTCTATTTACAAAGAAAAAAGCTGGCTCGGCTTACGCCTCACCAGCTTGCTTACAGCTTATACAGTTCAATAACCGCAAAATTATTTTGCTTCTTCGGTTTTAGCAGCAGCCTTTTCTGCCTTAGCCTCGGTCTTAGCAGCCTTCTTCTCTGCCTTAGTCACCTTAACCTGCACAGGATTAGTCATCGGTACACCGATAGAGGTTTCCAGTGCGGTCTTAGAGGTGTTGTAATCATACAGAGCCTGCGTATAGTTGGTCTTAGCCTGTGTCAGGGCAACCTGAGCATCGAGCACGTCCGTGTTCGTGCCAACGCCGGACATATAACGCAGCTGTGCGATGCGGTAATCCTCATCAGCCTGCTCTACAGCCAGCTTCGTCGTGCTGATACGCTTTTCTGCCTCGCGCAAGCCGAGGTAATTGCTGCGCACATCAAGATTTACGCTGTCCACAGTATCGCGATATGTTTCCTGAGCCTTTTTCAAATCAGCCTCAGCACCATGAATCTTCGACAGCGTTACGCCGGTATCGAAAACGTTCATTTTTACATTAATACCAGCATACCATTTAGTTCTATTGTCGCCTAACCAATAATCTGAGCCTAAAGCTTGAGTAGCACTTGCACTAACCTGCGGCATATGACCGCTGCGTGCAACCATCAGCGCGCCCTTAGCAGCATCTACACCATATTTAGCCTGCATCAGCTCCGGACGATGCTCAGCAGCATAAGCCAGGCAGTCATCCATGTTTTTATCATAAGCATTATAAACGAGCAGGTTATCGAGCTTCAGGTCCGTATCCATCGGCAGGCCCACGATTTTGTTCATGTTTGCCTCGGCAACCTGATAGGAATTTTCTGCCTGAATCAAGGTCTGCTTGGCATTGGCCAGCTCCACCTGAGAGCGCAGCACGTCAACCTTGGCTACAACGCCAACATCATACTGTGCCTGAACATTTTTCAGATGGTCCTCCAGACGCGTAACGGATTCAGCGCTCAGCTTTTGCATATTGTCAGCCTGCAGCATCTTGAAATAGCCGTTAGTAACGGTGGAACGCATTTCGTTATAAGTGCGCTGTACGCCAACCTCGTTATATTGATAGTTGGCCTTAGCCTGCTTAATCGTACCGCTTAATTTGCCACCGGTAAAAATCGGCAGAGCTGCAGTCAGTGTGTTAGAATGCGTATTCGTAATGTTCTTAGGCGCATCATTATTACCGCCACGATTACTATCATGGCTTGCACTAATGCTTACGCCACGGCTCTGACGAGCAGCGTTATAGCTGGCACGAGCGCTGTCCAGCTCGTATTGTGCAATGCTCACAGTCGGGTTAGTCTGAAACGCACGCTGCATAGCGTCGTCCAGATTCAGCTCTACAGTTTCTCCGGCAAAAGCACTTTGGCACAAAGCCAGAGAAAGTGCTGCGGATAAAGCAAAAAAACGTCTTGTCAATTTATTTCTATACATCCAGGAAACCTCCATTTCTCAAAACTGACTAGTCAGTCAGTAATAAAATTATATATTTTTTCAGGGCTATTTGTCAAATATTTTTTCTGAAGTAGATGGTGCTTTATCATGCGTCTTTACTTAGAAATATGTCCTTACGCCCATATAAGTATTCGTTTTATTCCCGCGTACATCCATCGTCTCACCGTACAGCGAGAAATTATTGTTCCAGCGATACTCGCCGCCTAAGCGCACCTTGGTGTTGTCAAAATCGTACACCTGCGAGTACAGCTTAAAGTCCTTGCTCAAATCATAGCTCAGGCCCACGCCGAACTCTCCCTGCATCGCGCCCATGCTCACTGCGGCATTGCCCAGCTGCTTGCCGAAAACGAAGTCAAACTTGTTGGCGTCACCGATATCATAGCCGCCCATATAGAGAAAGGCCTCATCACTAGGGCGCAGCGTCACGCCAAGGCTGCCGCGCCAGTCGCCGCCCTTGGCAGCGTAGCCATAGTCAGCAGAAACCTTCGCCTCCGTCAGCGTACCCAGGATTTTATTGGCGCGTGCGCTAGTCTCCTTGACGTTGACCAGCGTTTCCTTCAGCGACTGCTGCGTTACAGGGTCCTTCGCCACAGTCTCCAGCACCTCGACGATATTTTCCATACGCTTGGACGTATCAGCCATATTCTGAGCGATAGCTGCTACGTTCGCGCCTGTCTTGCCGTTATTGTCGACACCAGCCATAATGCTTTCGATATGTGCCGCTGTACCGTTCATGCGCTGGCTCAGCTCATTAATCTGATGAATCATGCTCGTGATATCCTGCTGATTCGTCACGGCTACGTCTGCCATAACCTTCGTAAAGGTGTTCATGTTCTGCGCAATATCATTCATATTCTTGAAGCCGGCCTTCATCGACTCCTGCACTTCCTTGTCGCCAAAGACGTTCTCAAAGGCTCCGGCGATATTTTCCATGCGCTTCACCAAATCTCCGGATGAAGCAAAGAATTCGTCCATACCGCCGCCGGGAGAACCCTTAAGCGTGCTGCCCTCAGTGATATAGCCGCCGCTTTGCTTAGCCGGCGGAATAACGCTCACATACTTTTCGCCCATGATACCGTCGGCAGCAATCGTAAAGACTGCCCCCTGCGGAATCTTGATATCATTGTTAATCTCGGCAACAACCTCGACCTTATCGGGAGCGACATTTATTTTCTTCACCGTACCCACCTGCACGCCTGCATAGCGCACAACATGGCCCGGCATCAAGCCGCTGACCTGAGGATAGTCAATACGCAGCTCATAGCCCTTTTTGCCAAAGCTGAAGGCTCCCATAAAGGTGATAATGCCTGCCAGCACTACTGCTCCGCCTAACGCGAAAGCGCCAACCTTAACCTCACTGCTGCTCATCTGCATCCTCCTCTTTAAGCTCCAGACCATTCACGAAGGCGTGAACAATCGGATTCCTGCTTCTCTTAATTTCATCAGGTGTCCCCACCTGCACAATCTTCCCTTTATATAGCATAGCGATACGATCGGCGGCAAAATATGCCGATTCCATATCGTGTGTTACCAAAACTGAGGTCACGCCCAGAGTCTGCTGCGTCTTGCGAATCAGACGGCTGATGGTCATCGTCATCACCGGGTCCAGGCCGGAGGTCGGCTCATCATAGAACACAACCTGCGGCTGCATCGCCAGCGCCCTCGCCAGACCTACACGCTTTTTCATGCCGCCGGAAAGCTCCGCCGGCATCATGCTCTGCGTACCGGGCATGCCCACCATCTCCAGCAGCGCCGCTACGCGCCGCTGAATTTCCTCCTCCGGCAGCTTAAAATGCCGTCTGAGACCAAAGGCGACATTCTCGCCTACGCTCAAAAAATCGAAAAGCGCCGAATACTGAAAAACAACGCCCATATGGCAGCGCAGCTCATCCCACGCGTCTTCGTCAAAGCCGCTTGTCTCCTGCCCTTCAATCTGCACGCTGCCTGATGTCGGCGCAAGCAGACCTGTAAGCACCTTAATAACTGTACTTTTGCCTGAGCCGGACGGGCCAATCACCGCCAGCGTTTCGCCCTTGTAAACATCAAGGTCCAGCTCATCAAGAACCCCCTTGCTGCCAAAGGCCATAGTCAGCTGACGCAGGCTTATCATTACTTCATTCATTCCGTCAGCTCCTTATACATATAAAATAATCGAAAGAAAATAGTTCGTAATAAAAATCAGGATAATCGACAGCACAACAGATGCCGTTGTTGCCAAACCAACGCCCTCTGCACCGTTCGGCGCATTGAGGCCCTTATAGCAGCCGACAATCGCAATAATTGCGCCGAAAACGCAGCTCTTCACCATGCCGCCAAAGACATCGTAAAACTCGGCCAGCGTCCTGATAGAATTTTCATAGGTAAAGCTGCCGATGCCGGCGTAATAATGCGCCACTATCCAGCCGCCGACATTACCGATAAAATTGGCAAACACCACCAGCACAGGCATCATCAGCACCACCGCGATAAAGCGCGGCACCACAAGATAGCTCACCGGATTAGCCGCCATAACACGCAGCGCATCAATCTGCTCCGTAACCTTCATTGTGCCCAGCTCGGCCGCAATCGCCGCACCTATACGCCCGGCAACAACAACGCCTGTCAGCACAGGCACCAGCTCACGCGCCATCGCAATCGCCACAATGCCGCCGACCGACGAGGACGCGCCCAAGCGTACAAACTCCTTCGCCGTCTGCACCGAAAATACCATGCCGGTGCAAAGAATTGTCATCAGCACAATCGGCAGAGAATCAGCACCAAGCAGCGCCATCTGGCGGATAACCTCCGCGAAACGTGCATCCTTCAAGCGGCGCAGAGTTGCCAGAAGCAGCAGCGTCAGCCTGCCGCTCGCAGCGCAGAACTCTATTATTCTTTTGCCCATAGCTTCACAGATTGATTTCAGCATCTGTACCATCCTTACACTTTACTAGCTTTATTATACTGCCTAAATATGACATTTGTATGTCGTTTCGCAAGCAGGCAGCCTATTTCTCTACATTCAGCACAATCTCGCTCTCGCCGTCAATAATAAAATCAAACGGATACTTCTGCTTGAACGGCGAGCCCTGCAGCATACCTGCCAGAACTGCCTCACTAGCCGCCGCAGCCTGCTCCGGCTTGAGGCTCAGCTGTCCCGATGCCAGGTCGATAATCAGCTCGTTATTTTTATCTGCCGTATTTACGCTCTTGATAAAATCCTCCAGCTTACGGCGCTTCTCCTGCTTCTGCGCCGCAGGCACGCCCTCGGACTGCTGCTTACGCAAAAGATTCATCACCCAGGCCATGCTGCTGCCGCCGCGCACATTAAGCGCCAGCTTGCCACCCGGATGATCCTTCGGCACAGTGAAGTATACCGTCTCGGTAAACTCCTCGCCACGGTAAGGCTTAAGCGTTACCGTAATGGGCACCCTCGCTCCCGGCTTCACAGCAGCTGCAGGCGCACGCACGCCGAACACCTCAGCCACCTGCACCTGAGCGGAAACCTCTGCCTCTACATCAATGCCGTAAAGCTGGACCGGCTCAAACTTATTCTGCATAAGAATCGTCATCGCCTCCGACAGCTCCTGGTTCAGATTTTTCAGCAGCGCCTCGTTGGCATAAAACATATTCTCGCGCTGGATCTCAATAATATTTTTCTTGCTGTCCACGCCGGTAATATGGAAGCGCAGCTTAGCTGTACCGCCGCCGGCTCTGTCAACAGTCTTGCTCACGGTATTCACAACAACGGCGTCCACAATCGACGGCACCAGCTGCTCGTCCTCCACCAAACGCACGCGCACATTGCTCGTCAGCCCGCGGTCGCTGTCGTTTGCCGTCACGAAAAGCGGTATCGTCTTCGGCAACGCACCAAGGCTACCGCCAATGCCCGTCGAACGGTCTTGCGTAATGCTGCCGACCGGCTCACCGATGTTGCCAACCTTATAGCCGCTCTGTAAATTGGGAATTACGCCCAGCACCCACGCCTTCGTCATAAAGAAGCTGCTCTCGCCGCGCTGCATAAACGAATGGCCGAAGGCCAGCACGTTGCCCTTATCATCAGTCCAGGTCACAGTGCCCAAAGCACCAAGCGACATATCGCCCTGCATCAGCGCCGCACCGACGGAGCTGCCCGGCTCCAGCACCTTCTTGCTCTCCTGCGCCGTGCCGCCTGCACCCACAGCCGTCAGGCCAAAGGGAGCAATTTTTTCCTGCAGATACTCCAGACCGTACTCCGTAAAGCCGCCTGCCATCAGCGCAGTGCCCTTGGGCAGCCAGTCCGCCGGAACGCTTCTTTGCTCATCCAAAAGCGGCAGCATTCTGCCGATAGGCGTCAAAAAACAATAATGCGGGTCATTGAACGTCTTGCCAAAGGCCACCGCGCCGACGAGCCTGCCGTCCACATAAACCGGACTGCCACTCATGCCCTGCGCCACGCCGCCGGTTTTGTCAATGAGGTCACCATAAAGACGCGCAAAAATATTATAGCCCGTCGCCTGCGTGCCACTCACGCCCAAAATCTCCACATTAAATTCTTCAATTGTATCGCCGCTGATAACCGTCTTGCCAATGCCCTGCATACCCGGCTGGATATCGCGCACCGGCATCAGCGGAACATTAGCCGCAGCCGCCAGCGCCAGCTGCAGGCACAGCAGCACCGTAAACAGAAATATTCTCATCTTAACTCCTTAAATATCGCAAAACCGGCGAGCCAAAGGAGCACGCCGGTCTATAATTTATCACTCACTAATTTTTGCTACAACCTGCTGCGCAGCAATCCTATCGCCCGGCTTTACCATGACCTCGGCAACCTTGCCGCTAGTCGTCGCTCTTGCAGCCGCAATGCTGCCGCCAGCCAGCGATTTAACCTTTACAAGCACATCACCCTGCTGCACCTGCGCACCAACCTGCACCAGACCATCAGCAGCAACCTCGCCGCCGACCATAGCCTGCTGTTCCGTCACTGCAGCGCAGCCAATCGTGTACATGCTGCACAAACTAAGCGCAGCTAAAGCCAGAACCAAGAATAATTTTTTAGTTTTCAGCATTTTTCTGCCCTCCATTTATACACAAACATTAAAGCATACTACTATATTATAATTATACCGCCAATGAGAACATTTGACAAGTGACTGACCAGTCACTATTTTGTGAACAAACCAAGTCCTATGCTTACATAACGCTCGCGCCCATCCGAAGGCTTGTTGACAATGCGGCCATTGATAACCATCTCGCTGCTGCCGCCGCCATCAAAATTCACTGCGCTCTCTGCGCCCAGCTTCACCAGATACTGCGCCAGCTCCTCCAGCGTCAGGCCGCTGCTCGTCGCACTGCGTCCATCAATCACGAGCAGCAGCAGCGTGCCGTCCTTCTTCAGGCCTAAGGCCGTGCGCGGCGCACGGCCGCGCGCAATATCCGGCGCCATCTGCTCCTCCACAGCACGCACCTGCACGCGTCCTTGCTCAACTAGCAGCGGACCGCCGCTCACGAGCACCTGCGCCCTGTCAGCCGCATTGCTGCCCAAGGTCTGCGTCAGCGGCACATAATCGCCCAGCCGCAGGCTGGCGAGCGCAGCCGCATTCACACCGTGACCGGACAGCACCACAGTCCCCGGCTCCAGCGTCATATTGCCCGTTGTCGAAACAGCTATGACATGATTATTTTTCAGCTTCACCTCGCGTCCATATTGGTTCGTCTTGGTCGAGGGTGCATAATAGCTATTGAACAGCACGAGGTCATTGGCAATACGCGCACGGTTCATGCCCTTAATCTCCAGACGTTGTCCGTTCGGCAGCTGTGCCGTGCCGCTGTAGGCGATATCCTTGATAATCTGCTGCCTGTCATCAAGCTGCAGATAGCCGCTGCGCGGCGTCTCGTCCATCGCTATAAGCTCGCCGTTATCCTTCACGTTGCCGATAACCCAGCCGTCCCAGTCAAAGTACGACGCATTCACAGCCACCAGCAGGCCGCGCAGCGCGGCCTGCTTCGCCAGGCTGCCGCGTCCATTATACATGCCTGCCGCGGAAAAGGGCCGCAGGCGCAGCCGCGCTTGCGGCGCTACGCTCACAAGATAGCTCTGCAGCGGACGTCCGGCGAACTCCTCCTGCTTATAGGTATAGGTCACGCCACCGGCGAGCTGCTGCGTGCGTGTTTCCAGCTGCAGGCGGTAAATATCAACGACCAGACGGTTCGGCTCCTTGAGCGGATAAATTTTATATTGGCAGTCACGGTTTAGCTCAACGACGAGCCTGGACTTCTTCCTGCCATCCGGCACAAGGCGCACGCTTTTCACCGCTGCGTCCTTCAGTGCTGCCTGCTGCGCCTTAGCACTGCTCTCCGGCAGCGCCACCTCCAGCACCAGCCCCTGCTTAGCCGCCTTATACTTAATCGGCTCCTTGCTGTCGAGCACCACGCGCACCCTGGCCGCGCTCACGCTGCTGCGCAGCTTATCAATAGGCGCAGCGGCGGCGACAGCCGCCTGCGCAACTAAGGCAGCCGCAAATAAACTAAGAATAAGCTTTTTAAACTTCATATATCAGATAACCTCTTTCGTCTGCACACAAAAAAGCTGGCACATTCCTGTACCAGCTCCTCTACATTAAATATCAAGATTAGATGCAGTATAAACAGTGCCCGGATGCAGCTTATCCAAATTCTCCAGCGCCTTGCCCGTACCCAAAGCAACGCATTCCAGCGGATCATCAGCAATATGCGTCGTAATGCCCGTTTCCTTCGACATAACCTCAGCCAGACCGTCCAGCAGCGCACCACCGCCGGTCAGATAAATTCCGTTGTCAACGATATCCGCAGCCAGCTCCGGCGGACATTTTTCCAGCACACCGCGTACCGTTGCAATCAAAGAAGAAACAGAATCATCCAGAGCAACGCGGCAATCCTCGCTCGTCACGCTGAAGGTTGTCGGCAGACCGGTAACCATATCGCGGCCACGTACAGTAATCGTTTCCTGACGGCCATCACGCGAAACGGTAGCCACCTGCATCTTGATTTCCTCAGCAGTACGCTCGCCAATCAGC
>URVO01000015.1 GCA_900551335.1 uncultured Phascolarctobacterium sp. | reverse complement strand
CTTAATCGGGCCGGTGCCCAGATAGAACAGCACAGCCGCCGCCATAATGGTGGTCAGGTTGGAGTCCAGGATGGTTACGATAGCACGGCCAAAGCCGGAGTCCATAGCACTGCGCAGCGTTTTGCCGCGTTTAACTTCTTCCTTGAAGCGTTCAAAAATCAGTACGTTCGCATCGACTGCCATGCCGACGGACAGGATGATACCTGCAATGCCGGGCAGAGTCAGCGTTGCGCCCAGATAACGCATTACGACCAGCAGCAGCATTACGTACAGCAGCAGAGCAACGTCTGCAACAATACCAGCCAGACGATAGAACAGCAGCATGAAGACAAAGATACCAACGATACCAATGCCAAAGGCCTTGATGCTCTTATCCTTGGAGTCCTGACCTAAGGTCGGACCAACGGTACGGTTTTCCAGAACCTCAATTTTTACCGGCAGACTGCCGCTGCGCAGCAGGATTGCCAGATGCTCGGCCTCCTCGACATTGCGGGAGCCGGAGATTTGTGCATGACCGCCGGTGATTGCTTCCTGTACCACAGGAGCAGTCAGCACCTCGCCATCAAGCTCGATTGCAATTTTCTTGCCAATATTACGCGCGGTCAGGTCAGCAAATTTTTTGCCGCCCTCATCGCTGAATTCCAGGCCAACAACAGCCTGGTTGCCTTGAGAAACCTGCGCCTTAGCATCCTTCAGGTCGCTGCCTGTCAGTACAACCTTGCCGCTTTCATCCTTGAATTGCAGCATAGCAGTACGGCCCAGCATAGCGATAGCCTTTTCCGGGTCCTTTACGCCCGGCAGCTCAACAATAATACGGTCCTTGCCCTGGCGCTGAATAACAGGCTCAGTCAGGCCCAGCTCGTTGACACGGCGTTCAATAACCTTCACGCTGCGGTTAACGGCGTCGTCGTCAACCTTCAGCTCCGGTGTATCCACAGCCTGCAAAACAACGTGGGTACCACCCTGTAAATCAAGACCTTGCTTAATGGAATTAGACAAGGGCGAGATGTATACGCAGAAACCACCGACAATCGCCAGCGCGATAATCAGAAATTTTCCGAGTTCATTCCAACGCAAAATAATTTCCCCCTTAGTATTTAGGATTTTAAATATATAAGCTAAAGCGGACTGAGAGTGGTTACTCCGCTTTCACTTGCTAAAAGCTGCATGCAAACATCATACTCATCCTTCGGCAGCTCGCTCTGCAGCAGACAGTCATAGGCCACGCCCATGAGCACTGCCCTCTTTGCCTGCGGCAGAAAACGGTCATAATAGCCTGCGCCCATGCCTAAGCGCACGCCCTCGCGGTCAAAGGCCACGCCGGGTACAAGCACCAGGTCAATATCCTGCGGCGCAATTTGCTCAGCAGGCTGACGCACGCTGCGGATGCCATAACGGTCCAGCTCAAAGTCGTGCATATTTCGCAGCACGACAGGCGTCATCTCCGTCGCCGAAGTCACCAGGGGAACCACAACTGTTTTTCCCTCGGCCAACGCCGCCAGCAGCACCGCATCCACAGACAGCTCCTTGCCAAAAGCTAAATAGCCCATGATGCAATGCGCCTTGCGGTATGCATCACAGGCCAGTATATGACGAGAAACCTGCTCGCTGCTTAAGGCAGCCTGCTCCGCACTCAGACGGGCACGCTCTGCCTTCAGACGTTTGCGCAGCTCAACTTTCCCGCCTGCATTCATCAGGCATTCTTTGCGGGATTCTGAAAACCGCTGACAGCATTACGTGCCATTTCGATTTCCACGCCTTCAGCAACCTTTACCTTCACGCGTTTTTCCGAAATAGCGGTAATAATACCGTAAATACCGCCAATGGTGATAATCTCGTCTCCTTCTTTCAGACTGTTTAACAAATCCTGTCTTTTCTGCTGTTCTTTTTTCTGGGGTTTATACAGCATGAAATAGAATATGCCGCCCATCAGCACGAAGGGCCAGAGGGAGTTAATCAAAGCCATTGTATCTCCACCTTGCATATTGTACACCTCCATATTTAATGATAACAAGCAGACGTGGACAAAGTGTCTGCTGTCAGAATGTGCCAGCTAAATCGCTATGCAAATCAATCACTTATATATATTCTCTATAAATCGCAAAAATCCTTTTTAGGCACGATAATTTTCTAAAAATCTTTCGCGGAATTCCGGGAAGGTGTCGTTAGCAATTGCCTCACGGATTTCTTGCGCAAAATGCAGCAGGAAATAAAGATTATGGATGGACAACAGACGCATACCAAAAATCTCCTCTGCCTTGAACAGATGACGGATATATGCGCGGCTGAAATTGCGGCAGGCATAGCATTGGCAGCCATCCTCAATCGGACGGAAGTCCTCGGCATAAACAGCGTTGCGGACAACAAGACGGCCCTCGTGCGTCATAGCCGTACCGTTACGCGCCACACGTGTCGGGAATACGCAGTCAAACATGTCTACGCCCAGATTTACGGCCTCCACGATGCAGTCCGCCGTGCCTACGCCCATCAGGTAGCGTGCCTTATCCTTCGGCATCATGTGCGTAGTCTGGCTGAGAATATCATACATCAGCGGCTTCGGCTCGCCTACGGACAGGCCGCCGATGCCATAGCCTGCGAAATCAAGCTCGGTCAGCTGCTCTACGCTCAGCTTGCGCAGCTCCGGATACATACCGCCCTGCACAATACCGAACATCGACTGGTCCTCACGCGTATGCGTCTCCAGGCAGCGCTTTGCCCAGCGCGTCGTGCGTTCGGTAGAACGCTTGGCATAATCGAAATCAGCAGGATAAGGAATGCATTCGTCAAAGGCCATAGCGATATCTGCGCCAAGAGCCTCCTGCACCTGGGTAGAAACCTCCGGCGAAAGGAATTGCTTGCTGCCGTCGATGTGCGAGCGGAACATAACGCCCTCCTCGGTAATCTTGCGCATGGCGCCCAGGCTGAACACCTGGAAGCCGCCGCTGTCCGTCAGCATACCGCGCTTGTAGTTCATAAATTTATGCAGACCACCAGCCTTGCGTACAAGCTCATGACCGGGACGCAGGAACAGATGGTAGGTGTTGGACAAAATCACCTGACTGCCCATGTCGTACAGCTCCTCCGGCGCCAGCGTCTTTACCGTTGCCTGCGTACCTACAGGCATGAACATCGGCGTCTCGAAGGTGCCGTGCGGCGTATGCAGACGGCCTAAGCGCGCACCGCTGCGACTGCATTCTTTGATTAGTTCGTAAGTTACAGCATGTTGTGTCATATATTATTCCTTCCACGGCAGGACATAGAGCACCATCTACTGCATAACGTCTCCTAGACGTACCTCTAGTACGCCTTCGTCGACGTTATTTGTATCTGGCACCCTCTGTCCTGCCTTACTATCGTTTTATTTATGCAAGTCCGTAATGAACATCGCATCGCCAAACGAGAAGAAGCGATACCTCTCCTCTACAGCCTTTTTATAGGTTGCCAGCATAATATCGCGTGTTGCCAGCGTGCTTACCAGCATCAGCAGCGTGCTCTGCGGCAGATGGAAGTTCGTCACCAGCTCATCGACAAAACGGAACTTGTAGCCGGGATAGATGAAGATGTTCGTCCAGTTGCCGCCGGCTCTCAGCGTGCCGTCAGCGCCTGCGGATTCCAGCGTGCGTACTGCCGTCGTGCCGACAGCAATAATACGTCTGCCCTCGGCCTTCGCCTTGTTAATAGCGTCAGCTGCCTCCTGCGAAACGGTGTAGAACTCCTTATGCATCTTGTGATCCTCGATATTCGCCTCGCTTACAGGGCGGAAGGTTCCCAGACCAACGTGCAGCGTTACGAAAACCTCCTCGCAGCCCAGCTCCTTGATTTTCGCCAGCAGCTCCTTCGTGAAGTGCAGGCCTGCGGTCGGTGCAGCAGCGCTGCCACGCTCACGGTTATAAACCGTCTGATAGCGCTCCTTATCCTCCAGCGGTGCCGTAATATACGGCGGCAGCGGCGTTTCGCCAAGACGGTCGAGAATCTCTTCAAAAATGCCTTCATACTTAAAGCGGACAACACGGCCGCCGAAGTCGGTGTGCTCGATAACCTCGCAGCTCAGCTCGTCGCTGAAGTTAATCCTTGCGCCCACCTGCAGCTTCTTGCCGGGACGCACGAGCACCTCCCAGTCCGTCGCATCTCTGCGCGTCAGCAGGAAAACCTCTACGTGCGCACCCGTATCCTTCGTGCCGTGCAGACGCGCCGGAATAACGCGCGTATCGTTGAACACCAGCACATCGCCGGGACGCAGATAATCCACAAGGTCATAAAAATGCTTATGCTGAATTTCGCCCGTGTGCTTATCAACAACCAGCAGACGCGAATGGTCACGCGGCTCCATCGGATGCTGAGCAATCAGCTCCTGCGGCAGCTCATAATCAAAATCTGTTACTAACATTGCAATCTCTCTTTTCTTCTAAAAATATATGTAAATCTTACTTTATCTCTATAATAAATGTCAAGCGGATGTTTAGCGCTGCATCAGGCTGGTCTGCGGATAATAATGCCGCAGGATGTCCCTATAGGTCAGCTCGGCATTGCTGTTCGCCATGCCTCTTGCGCCCCAGGCGCTCAGGCCCAGGCCCTCACCCTTGCCCTTGCCGTGGAAAATAATCTTCTCGTCCTTGCCGCCGCCCAGCATATGATAGCTGCGCACAAGGTTCTTCCAGACCGGCCTGCCATCCTCCTTGACCTTGATATCAATATCCTTGCTGCCGATTTCCATGCCATAATAGTTTTCAATCGGCACATTGAGCGTTTCGGGAGCAGGCGTGCCTGTTTCCAAATCAAAAAGCGTGCTGCTGAGTCCCAGCATCTCGACCAGCTCACTGCCGCTGACCTTCACTGTTCCGCTAGCACCGGAGAGGATAAGATATTTTACCCGTCCTGTATCCGTTCTGTCAACACCCTTTTCATCAAGCGGAGAAAGACGGATGCTGGCCAGTTTGCCGACTGTATAGCCGCGCTGCGCCAAAAGTCCCTCCAAAACCGCAGGAGTCGCACGATATTCCCACGTCGACTCAGGGCTGTCGCTATCATGATCCTCAACGGACTGCAGATAGCTGACCGGATAACCCCAAAGCTGCGCCGCACTTTCCGTACGTCCGCCGCTGCTCGAGGTCGTCACCGCCTCAATGGCTCTGCCGGAGCTGTCAGCAAGATACTGCCCCTTCGTCGCCGTTATCAGCTTGGTCACCGCGCTCTTTTCGATGCGCGAGCCTGTGCCGAAATAGGTCAGCTCCTTATCCAGCGCTTTTATGTCATAAGCACCGCTGCTGTGCTGCTTTTTATAAAGAGCATAGCTGCGCGCCGCAACAGCCTGCGCCTTCACTGCTTCATCAGGCCAGACCACCATCGTTTTGGCAGGCAGCACGCTTGCCAGATAAGTCTCCAACTCCAGCTGATTGACAACCAGCAGCTTTTCATCCTGCGCCAGTACGCGCAGACTGCCCTTGTAGCTGCGCTGGTTCACCTGCGGCAGCGCCTTGCCTGCCAGCGGCGTGAAGGTCACAGCGCCGTCAAAGCTGTGCGCATCGTCGAGCACCAGCTTTCCGTCAGCAACATGCACAAAATATTTTCCCTTCGGTAATGTCTGCTTCTCCCCGGCGGCAGACTGTGCCTGAAACTCATCCTCACAGCTTATTTCTACTGTCGACTGTCCCTCGATAAGCGCCACACGCAGCTGCTCCGCAGCCGCACACACCGAAGCCAAGGTCAAAGACAACAGCAGCATAGTCAAAACAAGTATTCTTCGTAACATAATATACTCCATAGAGACGCCCTCAATCAGCTGAATAATGACCGGGGGTTAATTTACCATTTTTATATGCTTGCTCACAACAACAAACTTTTCCTGCGGCGCCTCCGCCTTCTTCTTGCGGATTTCATATCTGTCGCGCTCGCTGAACACGCAGCCGCAATACTGCTGACGGTACAGCCCCAGCTCCAGACTGATATCCACGCCGCGCTGATAGCCTGTGCGGTAGTCCTCATAGTAGAAGGGCACGCCGAACTCCTCCGCGGCAGCCTGCGCCTCCCTTTTAATCAGCTCATGCTTCTGATACGGACTCACGAGCAGCGTCGTGCTGAAGGCATCATAGCCGTTCTCCTTCGCAAACTGCGCCACATAGCGCAGACGCATACGATAGCAGAACGCACAGCGCACCGTCGGCTCGGCCAGCATACCGCGGATACACTCCTCGATGGGATAGCTTTTGTTGATAATCAGATTATACTGCTTCTTCTCGCAAAACTCGCGCAGCGTGCTCAAGCGGTGCTTAAACTCCTTGTAGGGATGAATGTTAGGGTTGAAGAACAGGATATCAAAATCCGTCCCCTCCCCCGTCAGCTTCTCCGTGGGGTAGCAGGCGCAGGGGCCGCAGCAGGCGTGTAGTAATAATTTCATAATTTTAAACCTCTATACTACTAAATACTTAAAAGACGCCAGAGAATGTAGTAGATGCGAAGAACGGCGACGACGGCGTACATACTAGTACTCCTAGGAGCCGTTCTGAAGCAGATGCTGCATTATATGGCGTCTAACTACTTCTCCGGAAACGGCACACCCAGATACTTATAAGTCTCTCTCGTCGCCATACGTCCGCGAGAGGTGCGGTTCAGCATGCCCTGCTGCATCAGATACGGCTCGATAACATCCTCAATCGTCGATGCCTCCTCGCTCACGGCCGCAGCAATCGTTTCAATACCGACAGGCCCGCCGCCAAAGGTTTTCACAATCGTCTGCAACACCTTGCGGTCATTACGGTCAAAGCCATAGCTGTCAACCTCTAGCCTTGCCAGCGCCTCATCCGCCAGCTGCTGCGTAATCGTCTGCATATCCAGCACCTGCGCAAAGTCACGCACACGCTTAAGCAGACGGTTCGCGATACGCGGCGTACCGCGGCTGCGACGGGCAATCTCCAGTGCGCCCTCCGGCTCAATATTCACGTTCAGAATCTCTGCTGCACGCGTAATAATGAACTGCAGCTCGTCCGGCTTGTAGAACTCCAGACAGCACTGCACGCCGAAGCGGTCACGCAGGGGCGCAGCAATCGCGCCTAAACGCGTCGTCGCGCCAATCAGCGTAAAATGCGGCAGGTCAAGACGCACGCTGCGCGCCGCCGGACCTTTGCCGATAATAATATCCAGCGCAAAATCCTCCATCGCGGAATAGAGGATTTCCTCTACCGTTTTGGAGAGGCGGTGGATTTCGTCAATAAACAACACGTCATTCTCGCCAAGATTCGTCAATATCGCTGCCAAATCTCCCTGACGCTCAATCGCCGGACCGCTCGTCACGCGGATATTCACGTTCAGCTCGTTGGCAATAATATTCGCCAGCGTCGTTTTGCCGAGGCCCGGAGGGCCGAAGAGCAGCACATGGTCGAGCGCCTCATGACGGGCAGCAGCAGCCTTGATGAAGATAGACAGATTATCCTTGACCTGCTTCTGGCCGATATATTCATTTAAAAGCCGCGGACGCAGGCTGTATTGCCAGCCGTCAGCTTCCTGCTCCGCTCCGGCAATAATTCTCTCGTCGTTAAATTCCATAAGCTTCTCCTCTCAGCCAGCTGCCGCTGTTATTTCATACCAATTAATTTCAGAGCCTGCTTCAAAATCTCCTCGCAGGGCAGCGTCTCTGCCGCCGAAATCTTCTTGAGCACAGGCACAATCTCTGCATTGCTGTAGCCTAAGGAGGTCAGCGCCTCCATAGCCTCGGCTACCGCCCCGCTGCCTCCGGCAGCTGCGCTCTCGCCAATTTCAGCGCCAGCGTCGGCGTTCAGGCCGCCAACCTTATCCTTCAGCTCCAGCAGCATGCGCTCCGCAGTTTTCTTGCCGATACCCGGCAGCTTCGTCAGCACCTTGATATCACGCAGCTGCACCGCAAGATAAAAAGCGTCCGGCTTCACAGCCGACAGCACGCCCAACGCCAGCTTCGGACCAACGCCGCTGACGGACAGCAGTAGCTCGAACAAATCATAATACTCCTGACTCAAAAAGCCATAGAGCAAAATCGCATCCTCGCGTACTGCCGTATGCACCTGCACCTTCACAGCCGCCCCCAAGGCAAGCTGCGCCAGATGCGCCGCAGGCATATACACGCGGTAGCCGACGCCGCCGGCCGTCTCTATAAGACAATAATCGTGGCCGAGATAGCCAACATTTCCCTTTAATGAGCCTATCATTTATCTGCCCTCCTGCCATCTGCGCGTCGACGCTGTATTCAGGCCGCAAATAGCCGCCGCCAGCGCATCCGCCGTATCATCAGGCTTGATTTTCTCACGGATATTCAAAAGGCGCATCACCATATAGATAACCTGCTCCTTCGTCGCACTGCCTGTGCCCACGACCGAAAGCTTAATCTGCATCGGCGTAAACTCCAGCACCGGAATGCCCTTGTTAGCCGCCGCCAGCAGCACCACGCCGCGCGCCTGACCGACGGGAATCGCCGTCGTCACGTTGCGGTTGAAGAACAGCTTCTCCACGCTCAGAAAATCCGGGTGGAAGTGGTCAATGATGTCGCTGATATCATCATAAATCTTTTTCAGACGCAGCTCCGGCTGCATATCCTTATCCGTCAGCACTGATCCGTAAAACACAGGGCGCAGACGGTTGCCGGTCATATCCACAACACCATAGCCGCAGATAGCTGTGCCCGGGTCAATACCTAAAGCTAACATAAAAAGTCCTCACAAAAACAGAAAGCAGACAGTGACTGCCTGCTTTCCAAATAAAAATTTCTTATTCCTCGTCGTCTTCCGGCAAGTCAGCGTTGGTGTAAACGTCTTGTACATCGTCGCAGTCATCCAGAGCGTCCAGCATCTTTTGTACCTTTTCAGCATCTTCGCCAGACAGCTCAGCCATGGTATCAGGAACCATAGTGATTTCGGACATAGCAACTTCAATATTGTTGTCAGCCAAAGCTTTTTCTACTGCATCGAATGCAGAAGGCTCGGTGATAATTTCGAAGCCATCTTCGCTGCTCTTGATATCCTCTGCACCAGCGTCCAGAGCAATCATCATGAGGTCATCCTCGCTTACGCCGGTTTCAGCGCTGACAGCGAAAATACCCTTTTGCTGGAACATGTAGCTTACGCAGCCGCTTGCACCAAGGTTGCCGCCGTGCTTAGAGAACACGTGACGAACGTCAGCAGCAGTACGGTTACGGTTATCAGTCAGGCAGCTTACCATCATAGCAACACCTGCCGGACCATAGCCTTCGTAAGTGATTTCTTCGAAGCTTTGGCCTTCCAGAGCACCTGCACCCTTTTGGATAGCACGTTGAATGTTGTCCTTAGGAATGTTGTTAGCTTTAGCTTTAGACAGAGCCAGCTTCAGCTTCATGTTGCCGGTCGGGTCAGCGCCGCCCATGCGAACTGCGATAGTAATCTCACGGCTGATTTTGGTAGTAATCTTGCCGCGCAGTGCGTCAGCCTTACCCTTTTTATGCTTAATGTTTGCCCATTTAGAATGTCCTGACATTGTTAAATTCCTCCAAACTGTATTTCTATAAAGTATTATACATTCACCGTACTATTTTACCACGCCTGCTCATATTTTTCAACAGCAAACGAGTAAGCTCCTGCACCTATTTTGTAAAAACCTCTTTAATACTGTCATAATGCAGGAAAATCCCCTGTGCCGCCAGCTCCTTAATCTCGTCCAGCGTCGCCAGCTTAAACTCCAGCGCCTCATTCGGACGAATTTTCACCTGCTCCGGCGCAAAATCAAGCGTAAAGCGATAGCAGTCCACAAAATAATTATCGCCCTCGCCCGGATTCTCGCGATGATAAACAAGCAGCGGACCGCCCTCGCAGCCGCTCACATTCAGCCCGGTCTCCTCCCAAACCTCACGGTTCACAGCCTCACGCGAGCTCTCCCCGGCCTGCACAGCGCCCCCCGGCACCTCCCACCAGCCGGCAGCCCACGCCTTCGTCAGCACACGACGCGTAATCAAAAAACGCCCATCAACATGACGCACCACACCCAGCACCGTCAAATGATACTCGCCATCCTGCAAAATCCATTCATTCTTGCCCATCGTGCGGCCCGTCAGCATTCTATCAGCATCATAAATATCCCAACGCTCCATAATAACCCTCCTAAAAATAACACAAAAATTTACAAATGCAACCTATGTGAACGACAATGTTTTCATACTCGCGAGTGTCCAAAATTGCTCGTTACGGAATGCATTGACATACTCCCTCCACTTAATACCTACGGTATTTGAAGTGGGGGATTCTAGGATACAAACGAGCCATGCCATTCCTGCAAGCAGGATATAGGTCTTACTGATTCTCTCCTACTGGATGATGTCCCACCCAGATGTTATTTACTACAGATATTTCAATCCCTCATTAAGGATATTGATTGCAGCATTTCTATCACGCTGATGTACTGCTCCGCAGCTGCATTGCCATTTTCTGATTCGCAAATCTTTCATCTGATGATTTTGCTGGCCACAGCATGAGCACAACTGACTTGATGGAAAAAATCTATCTATTTTGATGATAGTTGTTCCTGTCTTATGTGCTACGTATTCCAGCTTTTGCAAAAATTCTGCGAATCCAAGATCAGATATTTTTCTGCCATACAGCTTCTGCATACCTTTTAGATTCAAATCCTCCATACATATTACAGCGTATTCTCCGCAGAGCTTATTTGCCAGCTTCCAATGGAAATCATTTCTCTGATTGGCTGTTTTCTTATACAGCCTGCAAAGGTCATTCTTCATGCGGTTCCTGTTGGCTGAACCCTGCTTCTTCTTGGCAAGCCTTCTGTTTGCCTTGGCTATGGTACTGCTGTTACGCTTGAAAAACAAGGGAGATTCTATATCCTGCCCATCAGATGCTGTAAGAAAGGTTTTCAAGCCAAAGTCAAAGCCGACGCTTTTACCTGTTCTGGCTAAGACCGTGTTCTCATCTTGCTTACAAACGAAATAGATATAGATATCCCCCAGGCTATCTCTCTTGACTGTAACAGTACAGATTTTGCCTTCTATTTCACGGGATTTGAAAAAACGGTATTTCTGTTTCTGTATGATTATGGAATTGTCTTGACTGGTATACTTGTAGCCGGCTTGCTTCAAGGTGAAGGATTTGTATTTCTTGATTTTTTTGAAACATGGAGGGGCAGTTTTAATATTATGTTTCAAATTACGAAAAAACAGAGCATACGCCCTGCTTATTCTCTCACTTATGTCCTGAATAGCCTGTGAACCAACCAAATTCCAATGGCTGTATTTAGTAATTTTCTTCAGCTTTGTCAAATGCTTTGACAGGGAAAAGGCGCTCAGGCTCTTCCTGAAAATCCTATAATACCGCCGATGCAAGGCTATACAGTGATTGTATATACTTCCAGCAATATTAATCTGTCTGTGCAGTTTCTTGTTTCTTTTTGAACTATATAGCTTGAATTTATATGTTTTCACTGTATCACCTCCACAGTCTAATTATAGCATACATAACATTTGTTCGCCATCAATTGTTTACGCAAATTCGGCTAACCGCCATTCATCTCCCACCTAAGAGGTGAGAGTCTTCTGGCTAAAAAGATAAAATAAGTTGATGAGTTGCGAACAAGAAAGGATTATCCATGAAGCTACGAAGTATCGTTTTGACGCTGCTGCTGCTTTTATGTACGCAGCTGGCATGGGCTGGTGTCAGCCTTGATGTTGTTTATCCATATAATTTGGATAAGAGTGATAAGCATGTTGTTCATGGCGGCAGCACGATGCCGCTTTATATCAATATAAAAAGCTTTGATGTGCCGCACGAGCAGCAGGCGCGTTTGAAGGTTATTCTGCCGGAGGGCTTTAGTGCGCTGCCTGATGATAAATGGCAGGCTGGAGCTGAGAATGGGCACAATATAGCGACCTCGGCGTGGATGCTGCCTGCTGATTTTGGGCAGACGTTTGATTTGCTCTACCTGCGTCCGGACGGCAATGCGAAGGCTGGCGAGCAAAAGCTCGTGGTGCAGGTGCAGGGCGAAGGCTGGGAGCAGCAGCGGGACGTGGCGTTCACCTATGATGCGCAAAAGGATACGGCGCAAGACGCAGACGCTGTGGGCAAGAAGAAAAAGCCTGATGCCCGCAGGTTCAACTGGTATATTCAGAATGTGACGCTGCCTGTCGACAATCTGGGCAACAAGGATGAGCGTGCGGCTGAGGGCGTGATTTATGTGCGCGATACTACGCTGGAGGGCTTCCGTAACCGCATGATGGGAGACGGCGCGACGAACTGGTCGGCGGTGTTCAATCATCCTGCGACGTTCTTGCTTCTTGATATGCGCAATCCGCAGCGTGATGTGCGTTTGCTGAAGTTCAAGGCAGAGCTTATTGACAAGGCGACAGGCAAGCTCGTCCCCGGTCTGTGCACGGCCGGCAAAAATGATAATGATTCAGAGCACGGCTGGGCAGGCGATACCGGTAATAATAATGAGACGACGGCGCTGATTTCTCTCGACGGACAGAAGGCGCAGACCTTTATTATTCCGCTTTATGTAGATTATTTTACGATTTTGGCAGGTGATTACAGCCTGCGGATTACGGTCAGCGGCAATGGTCAGGAGAAGGTGCAGGAGGTGCCGCTGACGATTACGAAGACGCATAATCTGGGACTTTTGGCGGTAGGCTTTTCCTTCCTCTGTCTTGGCGCCTTGGTTGTGTTCAGCTATAAATTGAAGAGCTGCATTTATAAGATTGGCGCGAAGGGCGCAATTACTGTGGCTTTGTTTGCGGCGCTGGCGTTTGGCGGTATTACGCTGCCGACTACTCTTTTGGGCGATTTGCTGCACGTTTTCCTTGGCCCCTTCTCCGGCTTATTTACAGGCGTTTTGAGCGGTGTGCTGCAATATCTGCTCGTGGTGTCGCTTTTGGTGCTGTTCCGCGCACCCGGCGTGCTGAGCCTGATGTATCTTGTTAAATATATGCTTTCCGGCCTGATGTTCGGCCATTTCACGCCGCTTGGCTTATTGAGCCTGTGCGTGAATATCGTGATTTTGGAAGCAGTTTTATATTTCAGCGGCTTCTACCGCAAGCAGGAGCTGAGCAAGCGCTATATGCTGTTTGTTGCAGTGCTCTTAGGCGTGGGCGATGCGCTGATTACGTTTGTAAATTTGCAGCAGATGATGTTCTTTTATCGTTTGTATTATGCGGACTGGTATCTGGCCTTGTATATGCTGGTCAACGGCGTGGTGTACAGCAGCATTGGCGCTTGGCTGGGTGCTAAGACCGGCAGCAAGCTGCAGCAGGTTATGGGGGAATAGCGATGTTAAAAATAGAGAATTTATCTTATCGCTACCAATCGAGGCAGCAGAATACCTTGAAGCATATTAATTTGAATCTGGACAACGGCGAGATGCTGCTGTTGGCCGGACGCAGCGGCTGTGGCAAGTCGACGCTGATTAAGGCGGTCAGCGGTCTTTTGGGCAGTGAGGAGCGCGGTGAGCTGCAGGGCAGGATTTATCTTGCAGGCGAGGATGTGACGACATGGCCGCCGGAGAAAATCGGTATGCTGGTGGGCACTGTTTATCAGTCGCCTGATGACCAGCTTTTTGCGATGACGGTGGCGGACGAGGTTGGCTTTGCGCTGGAAAATCAGGGCGAGGAGCCGGAGCTTATCGCGCGAAAGGTTAGCGAAACATTGGCGATGGTGGGACTGGACGGCTTCGAGAGCTACAGCATCCACAAGCTCAGCGGTGGTCAGCGTCAGCGCCTGGCCTTGGCTTCGATTTTGATTACTCGACCGCGCCTTTTGATTCTCGATGAGCCGGTGAGCCAGATGAATCCGCAGGGTGTACAGAGCTTTATGCAGCTTTTGGTGAAGCTGAACAAAGAGGCAGGCATTGCCATCTTAATGGTTGAACACCGCGTGAATGAGCTGTACCAATATTTTCAGCGGCTGGCGGTGATGCAGGCAGGCGAAATTATTTATGACGGTACGCTGGAGCAGGCGTGGAAGGCGCTGACAGGCAGAGAGGATTTAGGCCTGCGTGAGCCGCAGTCTGTGAAGCTGTGCCGTGCGCTGGAGCTGCCGGAGGTGACGACGGAGCAGAGCAGAATTGTCAGGATGATTCAGCAGGAGTGTACGCTGACAGCTGCGCAGCCTGCTGCAGAGAGGGACGAAGCGGAAAAACCGGCGATTTTGCAGGTGCAGAACGTAACCTTTTCTTATCCCGGCAACAAGCAGCCGACGCTGAAGAATTTGAGCTTCAGTCTGGCGGCTGGCGAGATTACTGCGCTGATGGGCTTTAATGGCGCCGGCAAGAGCACGCTGATGAATCTTATCGGCGGTCTGGCAAAGCTGCGTCATGGCAGCATTCTGATGTCAGGAACGACGATTGAAAAATGTCTCGGCAGCGTTGGCTATCTGCGGCAGGAGCCGGATTTGATGCTTTTGGCAGATACGGTACGCGAGGAGCTGTGTTGGAAAAATAAGACGATTACCGAGGAGCAGGTTGAGCGCTTGCTGGAGCAGCTGAACCTGACGGAATATGCGCAGGATTTTCCGCTGGCGCTCAGCAAGGGACAGCGCTTGCGCGTGGTTTTGGGCGCTATGCTGGCGAAGCAGCCGAAGCTTTTGCTGCTTGATGAGCCGACGACAGGACAGGACGAGCGCAGCCTGAGCGAGATTCGCAAGCTGCTTTTGGCTTATAAAAATAATGGCGGCAGCGTGTTTATCTGCACGCATGATTTGGAGCTGGCAGCGCAGGTGACGGACAGAGTCATCGTGCTGCGTAAGGGCGAGATTATTGCTGATGGCAGGACGCAGAGCGTTTTGAATGACAACAAGCTTTTATGTGAGGGCGGTCTGACGTCGCCGACGCTGCTGCCGATTTGTGCACGCTTGGGCGTGCCGCCTTGTATAACTGTGGAGGAGGTGAAGCGCTATGTCCGCAAGACAGCTGTGGGAAGGAACTGATGCAGCAGGTTGGGCGCAGCGTCTTAACGGACGCACGAAGCTGCTGGTCCTCTTTCTGTTTGCAATTTTGATGATTACGGTGGATAATCCGCGTACATTATTTGTGCTGTTCAGCTTCACGCTGCTGCTGCATATCGTGGCGCGAACCTCGATTTATAAATGGAAGGTGCTGGCGGTGCTGCTGCTGCTCGGCCTGTGGGGCTCGATGTTCAGCCAGGCGCTGTTTTATGCGCAGACGCCGCGTTCACCCTTATTTGTGATTATTTCGCCGGAGGCTGGCATTTTAGGTCAGCTGACGGGCGGTCTTTATGTATATCGCGAGGGCATACTTTATGGTGCGGTGCAGGGCTTGCGCAGTGCGAGTATGCTGACTTTAGGCCTTTTGGTGTGCTGGACGAGCGACCCGCGCCAGCTGCTGCAGGCTATGCTGGCCTGGCGCCTTTCGCCGCAGCTGGCGTTCATGCTGGTGACGGCCATCCGCTTTCTGCCGGTGCTGGCAGCGGAAACTGGCGAGATTATTACGGCGCTGCAGCTTAGAAGCGACAGCCAGCGCGGACGCACTGCTGTGCTGCGCCATCTGCCGTATATTGCGAAGCCTTTGCTGGCGCGCTGCCTGCGGCGCGCGCAGACGCTGGCGCTC
>URVO01000014.1 GCA_900551335.1 uncultured Phascolarctobacterium sp. | reverse complement strand
CTTGCAGCTGATGGCACAGGAGCCGCGCCTTTTGCGTCATTTGCACCTGCCGCTGCAAAGCGGCTGTGACAAGATTTTGCGTGCGATGCACCGTCCTTATGACACGAAGCGCTTTACGGAGCTGGTGCAGGAGATTCGTGCGCAGGTGCCGGACGTAGCGATTACGACGGACGTTATCGTGGGCTTCCCGGGCGAAACCGAGGAGGACTTTATGACGACGCTGGAATTTGCCAAGCAGTGCGGCTTTGCGAAGATGCACATCTTCCCGTATTCCAAGCGTAAGGGTACGCCTGCTGCCGAAATGCCGGAGCAGGTGGACGAGGCAGTGAAGAGCGAGCGTGCAGCACGTCTGGCACAGGTTGACGAGCAGCTGCACCAGCAAACCCTGGCTGCGATGGTGGGCAAGGTGGAGGAGGTTCTCTTCGAGCAGCCTGTGGACGCAGAGCATATGGAGGGCTTGTGCGGGCCTTATCTGCGCGTTATCGTTCCCGGCACAAGCGACATGGCGAATACGATTGCCAAAGTGAAGCTTACGGGCGTGCAGGATGATTTCCCCATCGGTGAGCTTGCATAATTCACAAAAAAATAATTTTCATGAGCAGGAAAATTTCTTGGCAGGTAGAATACTATTAGATACGATATAACGAGAGGAGGGAAATGAAATGGCTGACGATTGCATTTTTTGTAAAATTATCAAGGGCGAAATCCCTTCCACAAAGGTCTATGAAGACGATAAAATGATTGCTATCAATGACGTTGCTCCGGCTGCTCCGGTGCATGTGCTGCTGCTGCCGAAGGACCACACGGCCAACATCACCACTGCTGATCCTGAGCTGGTTGCTTACATGCTGGGCAAGGTAAAAATGATTGCAGAAAAAACAGGTATTGCAGAAAAAGGCTTCCGTGTTGTTATCAACACTGGTGATGAAGGCGGACAGACTGTAAAGCATCTGCATATTCACGTAATTGGCGGTAAAGCTTTGGGCTGGCCTCCGTGCTAAGTGCTTGACATTGCTTGTCTTTTCTAGTATAATTAGTCAGTAAGTGTTTTTAGCTGGCAACAGCTAGGACTTAATTTGCATATACACTTCCCTAAGTGTGTGGAGGGAGGGAGATCAGATGGCAGAAATTAAAGTTGGCAAGAATGAAACTTTAGACAGCGCACTGCGCAGATTTAAAAGAGCAACCCAAAAGGCAGGCATTCTTTCTGAGGTAAGAAAACGCGAGCACTATGAAAAGCCGAGCGTTGCCCGTAAGAAAAAATCCGAAGCAGCCAGAAAACGTAAAACCAGATAATTGGAGGCGGGCTGTATGTCTATAAAAGACCAATTGACTGCAGATATGAAGCAGGCCATGAAGGATAGAGAAGCTGGTAAGCTGCGTTTATCCGTTATTCGCATGGTACGTGCTAATATTAAAAATGTTGAAATCAATGACAAAAGAGAACTCTCTGATGACGAGGTTCTGGCTGTCTTGATGAAAGAGGTCAAAATGCGTCAGGACTCTCTGGAGGAATTCCAGAAGGCTGGTCGTGACGAATTGGTTGCCCAAGCTAAGGAAGAAATTGCTATACTTAAAAATTATCTTCCAGAAGCTCTCGGCGATGACGAACTGAAGGCTATCGTAGCTGAGGTCGTTGCCGCTGTAGGCGCTACTAGTCCCAAGGATATGGGCAAGGTAATGCCTGCTGTTATGGCTAAGACCAAAGGCCGTGCTGATGGCAAGCGTGTCAACGCTATGGTTCGTGAATTGCTCAAATAACAACTGATAACCGTGCTAGGAGAAATCCCGGCACGGTTATTTTAGTTATGCGCCAAATTTCAATTTAATTTACTAAATCACCTGACTCTGCTATACTATAACTGTAAAAAGCAAGGATGGAGGTGCAGCTATGCCTATGGAATATACATTTTTGCTGGCAGGCGTTCTGCTGCTGGCGATTGAGCTTGTCATACCCGGCTTTGGTATTTTTGGTATGGCAGGAATGGCCTGCATGACTATCGGTGCCTTCTTCGTGCTGGGCGGCGGCCTGCCTGCGCTTGTGATTTTGCTGGGCATTTATTTGCTGCTTGGCCTGGGCATTGCGTTCTTATGCCTGTATCTGCCCAAGGAGAGCAAGTATAATCCCTTTGTGCTGTGGACGCAGCAGAAAAACAGCGAGGGCTACACCGGCAGCAGGGATTTGACCGCGCTGCTGGGGCAGAAGGGACGTGCGCTGACGACGCTGCGGCCTGCGGGAACGATTCTCGCTGACGGCAAGCGGCTAGACGTGAGCAGCCTTGGCGATTATATCGAGAAGGGCACGTCTGTGACCATCGTGAAGGTTGAAGGCAGTAAAATTTTTGTAGAGAAAACGGAGGAATAATTTATGGATGCTTTGTTTAGTCTGATTTTTGGCAGTGGCTTTGTCTTTGTGCTGGCTATTGCCGGTATCGCTATTTTCCTGAACTTTGTGCCGCTGGGCCTGTGGATTTCCGCAATTGCGGCTGGCGTGAATGTGGGGATTTTTAATTTGATTGGTATGCGTCTGCGCCGCGTGCCCGCGTCGCAGATTGTGCTGCCCTTGATTAAGGCGAATAAGGCTGGTCTGGACGTGAACGTCAACCAGCTGGAGGCGCATTATCTGGCAGGCGGCAATGTTGACCGCGTGATTGATGCGCTGATTGCTGCGCACCGTGCGCAGATTGATTTGAGCTTTGAGCGCGGCTGTGCGATTGACCTGGCAGGCCGCAACGTGCTGGAGGCTGTGCAGATGAGCGTTAACCCTGAGGTTATCGAAACCCCTGTTGTCAGCGCAGTAGCAAAGGACGGCATTGAGCTGAAGGTTAAGGCGCGTGTGACGGTGCGTGCGAATATCGACCGCTTGGTCGGTGGCGCCGGAGAAGCAACGATTATTGCGCGTGTCGGCGAGGGTATCGTTACGAATGTCGGCTCTAGTGCAGACCACAGCAAGGTGCTGGAGAATCCTGATTTTATTTCCAAGACGGTGCTGGATAAGGGCCTTGATGCCGGTACGGCGTTTGAAATCCTGTCCATTGATATTGCGGACGTTGATGTTGGCCGTAACATCGGTGCAGCGCTGATGACCGACCAGGCTGAGGCGGATAAGCGTATTGCTCAGGCGCGTGCCGAGGAGCGTCGTGCGATGGCTGTGGCGAAGGAGCAGGAGATGAAGGCTTATACGCAGGAAATGCAGGCGAAGGTTGTCGAGGCGCAGGCTAAGGTGCCGACGGCAATGGCTGAGGCTTTGGCAAATGGCCGCCTGGGCGTCATGGATTACTACCGTCTGAACAATATTCAGGCTGATACGCAGATGCGCAAAACAATTGCCGAGGTAAGTCCGGAGGTTGAGGATAAGCCTGTAGGTACGAAATAAAAGAGGGGCTGATTATGCGTGATAATTTACTCCCGATAATTTTCTTTCTGTTCATGGTCGTCAACATTTATCTTGACAGGCTCAAGCGCAAAAGGCGTCGCGCCGAGCGCAGGCAGGAGGAGCAAAACGAGCTGCCGCCTGAGCTGCAGGAGCCGGAGGTGCAGGCCGAGCAGAGCAAGCCTGACCTGGCGGCAGAGTTTGAACGCCGACTGCGCAAGACGACGGAGGCTGCCGAGGCAGAGAAAAAGCAGCAGCGTGACCGCGTGGTTGGCGACAGGCAGCATATTCACCGCGATGGCGAGGAGCTTGCGCATGACAGCAAAGGCCGCGTGCATCGTGATGATGAAGCGTTTACGCATGACAAGAGCAAGGTTTATCATGACCTGCGCAGCGATTACAGCTATAGCGAGGAGCAGATGAACGCTGCGGCCGCTGCCTTTAATGCGCATTATGCCAAGGAGCAGGAGCCGGAGAAGCGCCCGCGGGTGCAGCTCAAGCATAAGGCTTTGGTCAACGGCTTTATTATGTCGCAGGTTTTGGACAAGCCGCGTGCCTTAAAGCCGTATGAGGAAATACAATAAAGCAGCAGGTATTTGTGAGGAGATGGATAAAATGCTGGAGAAGCTGGATTTGTCCAAAAAAGTGTCCAAGGAAGATTATAACCGTATAATGGAGGAGCTGGGCGAGCGCTTAGGCAGGGCGCAGCGCCTGGCGCGTGATGCGAAGAAGCCTGTGCTCATCGTGTTCGAGGGCTGGCGTGGAGCACGCCGCAGCGCCTTGATTAACGAGATGATGCAGCAGATGGATGCGCGCGGCTTCAATGTTTATTCGACTGTGCGTATGAGCGAGGAGGAGCATGAGCAGCCGTTCTTCACCTTCTTTTGGCGTCATCTGCCTGCACTGGGGCATATCGCTGTCTATCACCGCAGCTGGTATTATTTGAAGAATGCGCATGAGGTGCGCGGTCATGGCGACAGGTGCAAATGCTTGAACATTTCCTACGAGCATATCAATAACTTCGAGAAGATGCTGACGGATGATAACTATCTCGTGATAAAATTCTTTCTGCATCTGTCGAATGAGCAGCAGAAGAAAAATATTGACAAGAACGCCAAAACCTTGGGCAAGGCCTGGCGCGATTTGAGTCCGGCGCTTGATGAGAGCGAGGATTATGCGGCCTATCTGGAGCGCTACGAGAGGATGCTGGAGGCGACAGATAAGGTCAATGCTCCGTGGCATCTGATTGCCGCTGAGGATGGACGCAGTGCGCGTATTGATGTGTTCACGACTTTGGTAGAAACTATTGAAAACGCTGTTCATGCGCCGCAGGCCAAGGCTGCTCCGCCTGTGCGTCCTGCCTCAAACTACGATGTTTTGAGCAAGATTGATGCGAACAAGGAGCTGTCGAAGGAAGAATATAAGGAGAAGCTCGATAAGTACCAAAAGAAGCTGTCGCAGCTGCAGATTGAAATGTTCAAGGAGCAGATACCTGTAGTCATCGGCTTTGAGGGCTGGGATGCAGCAGGCAAGGGCGGTGCTATCCGCCGTCTGACAGCTGCGCTTGACCCGCTTGGCTTTGCTGTACACCCCGTGGCAGCGCCGAATGTGGTCGAGAGGCAGTTCCATTATCAATGGCGCTTCTGGCTTCATCTGCCTGCGCCGGGAAATATCGCAATTTTTGACCGCACCTGGTATGGACGCGTCATGGTGGAGCGCATCGAGGGCTTTGCGAAGCCTCAGGAATGGCAGCGTGCCTACGATGAAATCAAGGATATGGAGGCGCAGTGGGCAGAGCACGGCGTGGCGATTGCCAAATTCTGGCTGCAAATCGATAAGGACGAGCAGCTGCGCCGCTTCAATGACCGCCAGAGCGACCCCGACAAGCAGTGGAAGATTACGGACGAGGATTGGCGCAACCGTGAGAAATGGGGCGCCTATGAGGCCGCAGTCAACGAGATGCTGGTGCGCACCGACACATCCTACGCGCCGTGGACGGTCGTAGAGGGCAACAACAAGTATTATGCACGCTTGAAGGTGCTCAAGACAGTTATAGATTTATTTGAGAAAAAATTGGGTAAGTGAGAAAGGGATAACCTTGTCCTGGATTATTAAAAATTATTTAAAAGAAACAAGAGAAAATGAAACAGGCGCGCAATGCTATCCGCCTGGACTGCGTCATAGCGTGGCCTTTATCTATCCGAATGTTTATCACCTGGGCATGTCAAACCTGGGCATGCACATTCTTTATCAGCTGATTAACGCGCGTGGCGACAGTGCCTGCGAGCGCTTCTTCCTGCCGGATAAAAAGCTGCAGCAGGAGCATATCAAGAGCAAAACGCCGCTGCTGAGCATTGAAAGCGGCAGAGCGCTGGCAGATTTCGACGTTATTTTTGTCATGATGTCGTTCGAGATGGATTATGATAATCTCATGACGGTGCTGGATTTGGGTAATGTGAAGCTGCGTGCAGCGGAGCGCAATGCGCGTGAGCCGCTGGTGATTATCGGCGGGCCGTGCGCAACGTTTAATCCAGAGCCGCTGGCTGCCGTGGCCGATGCCTTTGTTATCGGCGAGGGCGAGGAGACGGTGCAGCATATTCTGGATGAGATTTATGCCAAGGACAGCAAGGAGGAGCGTCTGCTGGCGCTGGCGCAGCTGCCAGGCGTTTATGTGCCGCGCTTTTATACGGCGCAGTATGATGACGAGGGCGAGTTCGCCGGTCTGCAGGCTGCTGCAGGCGTGCCGCAGACGGTGGCGCGTCAGTGGGTGCGTGATATCGACGCCTTTCCGCATACGTCCGCGATTGTGACGAGCGGGACGGAGTTCGAGGATATGTATATCGTCGAGGTGGCTCGCGGCTGTGGGCGTCACTGCCGCTTCTGTATGGCAGGCTATTGCTTCCGCAAGCCGCGTCCGCGTGCACTGGAGGAGATTTTGGCGGATATTGCCAAGCGTCCGGAGCGCACGAAAAAGGTCGGCCTGATGGGTGCAGCCGTTTCTGACCATCCGCAGATGGCGGAGCTGACGGAATATCTTGTGGAGCACAAGATTCCCTTTTCAGTGGCCAGCATGCGTGCAGATATGCTGACAGAGCAGATTGCACACGCTTTGGCGCTCAGCGGACAGCGCACGATGACGGTGGCGCCGGAGGCTGGCAGCGAGCGTATGCGAGCAGCGATTAACAAGGGCATTACAGAGCAGCATGTGTATGATGCGATTGAGCTGGCGGCCGGCGCCGGTATGCGCAACATCAAGCTGTATTATATGATTGGTCTGCCGGGCGAGGAGGACGAGGATATCGTCGAGACGGTGGAGATGATTAAGCGTATCCGTGCAAAGATGGATGCTGTGGGCAATAAGGGCGAGCTGGTTATTTCGGTCAATGGCTTTGTGCCGAAGCCGTTTACGCCGTACCAATGGTCACCGCTGTGTAATGTGCGCACGCTCAAGCAGCGCTTTAAGATGCTGAACGATGGCCTGAAGAAGGACAGACGCATCAAGCTGATTACGGAGTCGCTGAAGGAAACGGTGGTGCAGTCGGTGCTGGCGCGTGGCGACAGACGTATTGGCGAGGCGCTGCTGGAGGCACATGAGAGCGGACGCAATTTGAAGCAGGTGCTCAAGGCGCGTGGCATTGATGCGGAGGAGCTGGCGGAGCGTGAGCTTGTTGTCGGCAAGCCGCTGCCGTGGCAGCATCTTGATATGGGCGTGACGGAGAAGTATCTGGCGCTGGAGCTGGAGCGCAGCAAAGGCGGCAAGTTTACGCCGATGTGCTTCGACGGGTGCAAGAGATGCGGAGTTTGCGGATAGAGGAAGCAATAATGCAAGAGTTTATTTTACAACAAAAAAACAACATCTGGTTCGGCTCGTTCCCGCTGCTGACGGAGGCTGGTGTGATTAATGCGTGCAGCTGCCGTCTGCACGGTGAGAGTGCTGTCGCTGGCGGTACGCTGAATCTGGCGCTGCACGTAGGCGATGAGCCGGAGCTGGTGCTGCGCAACCGCGAGCGCTTTGCGCAGGCGGTGGGCGTGGAGGCTGCACGCTTGACGACGTGTGCGCAGGTGCATGGCAGCGAGGTTGCCGTGGTGGATGAGACGTTTGTCGGCGCAGGAGCGTGGTCTTTGGCAGATACGATTCCCGGGACTGATGCGCTGGTCACTAGCCTGCACAATGTGCCGCTGCTGCTGTTCTTTGCGGACTGCGTGCCTGTGCTGCTTGCAGATACCAAGAGCAGTGCCATCGGCCTGGCGCATGCAGGCTGGCGTGGTACGGTGGCGCAGATTGCGAAGAAAACCGTGCAGGCGCTCGTAGATAATTTTGGCTGTGAGCCGCAAAATCTTGTAGCGGCTATTGCGCCTTCGATTGGCAGCTGCTGCTATGAGGTCGATGATTTTGTGCGTGATAAGGCGCAGGGCTATGAGGAGTTTTTTGCACCTGTGGAGCAAAGGCCTGGCAAGTATATGCTCGATTTATGGAGCTATAACAGGCGAGAGCTGCTGGAGGCAGGCCTGCTGCCCGAGCATATCGCTGTGAGCGGCTGCTGCACTGCGGATAATCATGAGCTGTTCTGCTCCTACCGCACGGAGGCAGGAAAAACAGGGCGCATGGGTGTATGTCTGTGCCGTCCCTAGGGTTAGAGAAAAAGCAGGAGGTTAATTTTGTTAACCGTTAATGTTGCTATAAATCTGCCTGTCAAAAGTCTTTTTCGTCAATTTACCTATGCAGTGCCGGAGACATTGGCATTTTTAGACCGCGGCTGGCGCGTCGTGGTGCCGTTCAGCGGGCAGAAAGTGGAGGGCTTCGTGGTGGAGCGTGTGCCTGCGCCGACGGACGACGCTGTGCTGCAGAAGCTGAAATATGTGGAGGCGGCGCTGGGCGACAAGCCGTGGTTTGACGAGGAGATGCTGGCGACAGCGCAGTGGATGTCACAATATTATATGTGCTCTCTGGCGGAGGCGATGCGCCTCTTTGTGCCGGGCAAAACGAGCATTAAAAGGCGTGCTGTGCGCGATGCGCAGGGACGCCTGCTTTATTATGTTTATAATGAACGCTTGAAGGAAAAGCTTGTGCTGGCGTACAGCATAAATGACGCAGGTCGTGCGGCGCTGGCGGAAGGCGTGCTGGCGAAGCGTGCGAAGGCGCAGCATTTGGCGTTGGAGCTTTTGGCTGCGGCTGGCGAGCCGTTGAGCGTGAGCGAGCTGGCGGAGCAGGGAGCGAGCAGCGCGGTGCTGCGTGAGCTGGCGAAGCGCGGCCTTGCTGCCGCAGGCAGCAAGCGTATTTTGCGCAACAGCTATGAGCGTGAGGCGGAGCGCAAGGAATACCTGCAGCTTACGGATGAGCAGAAGGCAGCAGTGGCGCAGATAAATGCGGCGACGGATGCGGCTGCGGGACAGACCTTTTTGCTGCAGGGCATTACGGGCAGCGGCAAGACAGAGGTTTATCTGCGTGCGGCGGCGCATGCGGTGGACGCAGGCCGTCAGGTGTTGGTGCTTGTGCCGGAGATTGCACTGACGGCTCAGCTTGTGAAGCGCTTTCAGGCCTGGTTCGGGGATAATATCGCGGTGGCACACAGCAAGCTGTCGCAGAACGAGCGCGGCGACGTGTGGCACAGGATGCGCACAGGCGCGGCGCAGGTGCTTATCGGCGTGCGCAGTGCGGCCTTTGCGCCCTTTGCTGACCTTGCCCTGGTCATTATCGACGAGGAGCACGAGGGCAGCTACAAGGAGGAGGACCACCGCCCCCGCTATAATGCACGTGAGGTGATGAAGGAGCGCTGCAAAAACACTGGCGCACCGCTCGTTCTAGGCAGCGCGACGCCTGATTTATGCACGTATTATAAGGCGCAGCAGGGAGAATACACGCATCTGCATCTGACGGTGCGGCCGAACGGCAGCGTGCTGCCGCAGGTAGAAATCGTCGATATGCGCAAGGAGCTGGCCGAGCGTAACTTCAGCGTGCTGTCACGGCGCTTGCAG
Organism: uncultured Phascolarctobacterium sp.; assembly: GCA_900551335.1. Taxonomy (GTDB): domain Bacteria; phylum Bacillota; class Negativicutes; order Acidaminococcales; family Acidaminococcaceae; genus Phascolarctobacterium_A. Next base: position 6,240 of record URVO01000014.1, on the reverse strand, counting down.
CAGGCCTTGGTGACGACGGCGGCTGCCGGGGAGCAGGCCATCGTGCTGCTCAACCGTCGCGGCTATTCCACCTTTGTGATGTGCAGGGACTGCGGCCAGACGATAACCTGTCCGCATTGTGCCGTGGCGATGGTTTATCACAGCGCGAACAGCGACCTGCGCTGCCATTATTGCGGCAATACGGCTCCCATCCCGACGGAGTGCCCAAGCTGTCACAGCAGGCGTATTAAGTTCTTCGGGACGGGCACGCAAAAGGCGGAGGAGCAGCTGGAAACGCTACCGGAGGTGCGCGTGCTGCGTATGGACCAGGATTCGACCGTCGCCAAGTTTGCCCACGAAAATATTCTGAGCCGCTTTGCTAGCGGTGAGCGCAATGTGCTCATCGGTACGCAGATGGTGGCGAAGGGACATGATATTCCCAACGTAACGCTTGTAGGCGTGCTTTCGGCGGACAGTGCGCTGAACCTGCCGGATTATCGTGCCTCGGAGCGTGCCTTTTCACTGCTTACGCAGGCGGCGGGGCGTGCAGGCCGCGGCGGCAAGGCCGGCCATGTTATCTTCCAGACCTATGATGCAGAAAACAGGATTATCCATCTGGCGGCAACGCAGGATTATGACAGCTTCGCTAAGGAGGAGCTGGAGCTGCGGCAGGATTTTTTCTATCCGCCGTTTTCCCAGCTTTTGAAGCTCACGGTGCTCGACAAGGACGAGGGCAAGGGCAGTGCGCTGGCACAGCGCGTGGCCATGTTTTTACAGCGTGAGCAGCTCGAGGGCAGGCTGCAGGACCTGCTGATTAGCGGACCGTTTCCGGCGCTGGTGGCGAAGGTGCGCGATTTGTACCGCTTCAACATTCTGCTCAAGGCACAGGATTTGCAGCCTGTCAAGGAGGCACTTTTGCACAGCGAATTTAAGGAACAGAAAAATTTATACTTCGACGTGGACCCTGCTAGTGTAATTTAGTGGAAAAGTGTTGAGAAAATCGCTGATTTATGTTACAATAAAGCCAATTTACGATTATAAATACAGAAAAGTGTATGTTAATCTAGTGAATAAGCAAGAAATTTGAGCATAGGGAGAGAATGTTATGAGCATGCAGATGGAATTTATCAAGGTGCTGCCTTCACCGCAGGCGTTAATGGAGGATTATCCGATTAGCAAGGAGTCGAAGCTGCTGAAGCTGCAGCGCGACGAGATTATCAAAAATATTTTTACGGGCAAGGACGACCGCTTTCTGCTGGTCATCGGTCCCTGCTCTAGCGATAATGAAGACGCAGTGCTGGACTATGTGCATCGTCTGGCAAAGCTGCAGGAGAAGGTTGCCGAGAAGATTTTCATAGTACCGCGCTTGTATACTAATAAGCCGCGTACTATCGGTGTAGGCTATAAGGGCATGCTGCATCAGCCGTCGCCTGAGGGTGAAGAGGATATGCTGGGCGGCATTATCGCCATCCGCAAGATGAACGTGCGCGTGATTGAAGAAACCGGACTGACGGGCGCAGAGGAAATCCTCTATCCTGAGGTTTTCCGCTATTTGTCTGATTTGCTGAGCTATGCTGCTGTCGGCGCACGCTCCAGTGAGGATCAGCTCCACCGTATGATTGCCAGCGGTGTGGGCATTCCTGTCGGCATGAAGAATCCGACAAGCGGCGATTTGTCTGTTATGCTCAACAGCGTGGCGGCAGCGCAGCACGAGCAGGAGTTTTTGTTCCGCGGCTGGGAGGTGCGCACGAGCGGCAACGAGCTGGCGCATTCGATTTTGCGCGGCTATGTTGACCCTGCCGGTCACAGCTTCCCCAACTACCATTACGAGATTCTGCGTATGGTTATCGAGATGTATAACGAGCGTCAGCTCAAAAATCCGGCGATTATCGTGGATACGAACCATGCCAACTCCGGCAAAAAATATCTGGAGCAGGTGCGTATTGCCAAGGATATTGTCAACTCGCGCAAGCTGAACAGCGAGATTAACAGCATCGTCAAGGGCCTGATGATTGAAAGCTATATCGAGGATGGCTGCCAGGGCGTGCATGACGGCGTGTATGGCAAGTCGATAACCGATCCTTGCCTGGGCTGGGAGAAGACGGAGCGCTTGCTGCTGGATTTGGCGGAACTGCTGTAAAAGCGAGCTGCAAGTAACCATCTGCTTGCAAAAGCCGCACCGACGTGCTATAGTAGGATTATAGAAACTTTAAGAAACGAGGTGCGTTATGCTTACTGCTGCTGATTTTGACAAGCTTGGCTTTTGGGAGGACGAAACTCCGGAGGAAAATATTACCGTTTATGGTATGGACTTTGGTACTGATTATATTATGCTGACGGATGATTTAGGCAAGACACCGACGGATGAGAAGAAGTTCATCGTGGTGGCTGCCTATGATGATGCCGACTGCTTCCTGTGGGGCGTAGAGCTGAAAGACTTTGCGGCGCTGAAGGAGCTGTGCGCTGCTCATACTGCCGGAAGTGCGGAGCTGCTGGAGGCTTTGCGTACCTATAAGCTGCCGAAATAAAAAAATACTGCTGTAACCCTTGTAATGAACGAAAGGATTACAGCAGTTTTTTTATTGCATAGCGAATACGGTGTCGACGCTGGCCTTGATGGTGATGTCCTCCGCCGCGATATTCGTGGCAGGAGCACTGTCCATAGCTGCGGCTTTTAGCATAATGTTGCCATAGCTGCGCTCGAAGTTGTTGTAGCTGGAGATGCTGGCGCTGAGCAGCTTGCCGAGCGTGCGGCCTCCGGCGTTGGCCACGACTGCTGCCTGCTGGCGTGCATTTTCGACAGCCTGTGCGAGCAGCTGATTACGGTAGAGCGATTTATTGCTTACGCTGAAGCTGACGTTGTTAATCGTGTCGACGCCTGCACCGCTGATTTTGTCGATGACGGTACCGAGCTTGGCGATATTGGTCAGCTTGATTTTTACGTTATTGCGAGCAGTATAGCCTGTCACCTTGCCCTTGTTGTCCATGTCGGGATAGAGCGTATAGCTGGTGGTGGTGATGTCGCTGCTCACCAGACCGCAGCCTAAAAGCGCACGGCGCACGCCTTCCATTTTGCCGGCCGCGGCAGTGGCTGCTGCACCGGCGCTGTTGCCCTTGCCGTTGACGTCGAAGCTGATGACCGCTGTATCAGGAGCAACCTCGATGACGGCGCTGGCGCTGACGCTGATGCGTGGCGTTTCTACCTGCTCGGCAGCATAGGCTGTGGGCGTGAGCGCAGTGCCGGCCGTGTAGCTGGCGCAGAGCAGAGCGAGCGCAGCGAGCGTTACCTGAAATTGCTTTTTATCCGGGATAAGGAAAATCTTCATGATGTTTACCTCCAGTGATTTTCTTTGGCTTTAGTATAGCAGATAAATATGTCGAAGTTATGGCAGAGCTGTGCAGCATTAGTGAGGAATATTAGTTATGCTATATAGATATAACTATAACGTAGATTTAACTTGACGCTGTCATGCTTTTCTTCTATAATGAGCATCATATGCAGCACGACTGCCTGCATGTGGAGGAGATTACGATGGAGAAAAAATATTTAATTATTCTTAGCACTGTTATTATTTCTTTAGCAGGTGCGGTTGGCCTGATTTATTGCGACCCTTTAGCACGCGTATAAGACGAGCCGCCTACATTTCGTTTGAGCCTCAGGCTTAGTTGTTTTTAGAGCTATCAACTTAGTTGACGGCTCTTTTTTTATTTAGGCTAGCCAGCTTATGACGAAAAAGCGTTATAGTGTAGACTATATTGAATAAAGCGCTTCTATAGACTGACTATTCTTCTATGGAATATATATTATGCCAAAGATGAATAAAAAGAGTAAAAGTATTGTTTTACAAAATAATTCCTAGGTGATATTATAGTAATGGCGATTGGTTATATCTAATATGCCTACACTCTCAAAAAAATTTTTGGAGGTCTCTTAATGGCTTTACTCTCATTGCTTTTTTTGTTGTTGGCAATTTTTTTAGGCTTTGTCCGTAAAATGAATACCGGACTTTTGTGTATCGCTTTTGCTTTGGTGTTGGGCCGTATGAGCGGCGTCAGCGATGCTGTGATTATGAAGGGCTTCAATTCTTCTCTGTTTATCATGCTTTTGGGCGTTACCTATTTGTTTAGCATGGCGCAGATAAATGGCAGCCTTGATTTGCTGGCGCAGAAGGTTATCGCTCTGGCTGGCAGACGTGTTTATCTTATTCCTATTATCATTTATGTTTTCTCGATTGTGCTTGCTGCACTTGGCCCCGGCTCTGTGCCGACGATGGCGATTATGATGGTCTTTTCGATGTCCTTGGCGGCGGAAATGAAAATCAGTCCGGTGCTGCTTTCAACACTGACCGTCCTTGGCTCCTGCGCCGGCGGTCTGTCGCCCTTGGCTGCGACGGGCATTATTGGTGCAAATCTTTGCGCTGAGTTTGGCCTGACTGGTATTGAAAATGATTTTTTGCTTAACGGCGTTTTTTCATTCACTGTGTATGCGGTGATTGTGTATGTATGGCTGGGCGGCTATAAGCTGTGCGCTGCGGAGGATGTGGGCGATAAGGTTATCCCGTCCTTCAATAGAAAGCAGCTGCTGACCATAGCAGGCATTGTAGCTATGGTATTTATGGTTATGCTGCTGCATATCAACGTTGGTCTGGTAAGCTTTGCGGTGGCGGCGGTGCTGTCGTTTCTGCGCGTGTCGGAGGAAGCGAAGGCAATCAGGCATATTCCATGGAACACCCTGCTTTTGATTACCGGCGTGGGCGTGCTCATGCAGCTGATTATTGATTTGGGCGGCATCAACATTCTTTCCGCTGCACTTGTTTCTATTATGAATGCGAAGTCTGCGGCTGCGGTTATGGGCCTGACCTCGGGTATTATGAGCTGGTTCAGCTCCAGCAGCGGCGTGGTTATGCCGACGCTGCTGCCGACGGTGCCGCATATTGCGCAGCAGCTGGGCGGCGTAAATGAGCTGGAGCTTGCCTCATCGATTACGACGATTTCGCACGTCGCTGCCATCAGTCCGCTTTCGACAGGCGGTGCGCTGGCACTAGCAGCGTATGCTTCGGCGGCGAACGCCAATCAGAAGCAGCAGCAGAATCTTTTTATGAAGATGTTCGGCGTGTCTGCCCTGGGTGTTTCGGTGCTGTGTGTATTCTCTTATTTTGGTATGTTCCATTGGCTTTTATAATGAGCTGAGCTGGTTGAGCCAGCCTTTTCAAGTCAGCCTTGCAGGCTGGTTTGGGAGGCTGGCTTTTTATTTTGAAGAAATTTATTTGTCAAGCAGGGATTTTTCGTTTGCTTATGGAATAAATTAATGTTATCTGGAACGAGATTTTTTAGCTGGACTGCTGCGTGAGCCAAAGGAGGGATGACAATGCTTTTAGGTATAGATGTAGGCGGTACGTTTACCGATGCGGTTATTTTGGAGCAGGGCGAGATTGCTGCACAGGCGAAGCGCGCGACGACGCAGGCTGATGTTCTGCATTGCGTGCTGGCGGCGCTGGACGCTGTGCTGAAGCCGGAGCTGGCGGAAAAGCTGGAGCGCGTGGTTATTTCGAGCACGATTGTGACGAATGCGCTGACGGAGGGCAGGCTGGACGATGTCTTTCTGGCGGTTATCGCCGGACCGGGCATGAATATCGCCGGGCATCTGCCTGTCACTCCCTGTTATCTGCAGGGCTATGTGGACCACCGCGGCAAGATTACAGCGCAGCTGGATTTATTGAAGCTTTTGCAGCAGCGTGGCAAGGGCGTGGCAGCGGTGAGCGGCAAGTTCTCTGTGCGCAATCCTCAGCTGGAGTATCAGGCGGAGCACGAGCTGAAAAAGTGCGGCTATAAAAAGATTTTTCTCGGCAGTGGCCTGAGCGGTGAGCTGAACTTTGTGCGGCGTACGAACTCGGCATATTTTGCGGCGCAGGTTTATGAGCTGTTCGCGCATTTCTGCGAGCGCATCAGAGAGGCCTTGGCGGAGCGTGGTGTCCATGCTCCCGTGCATATTCTGAAGGCCGATGGCGGCACGCTGCCGCTGGCTGTGGCGCTGGAGCAGCCTGTGGAGGCTGTGTTTACCGGTCCTGCGGCGTCAGTGCTGGGCATTGAGGCCTTGGCTGCGCCGACGGTCAACAGCATTTCGCTCGATGTGGGCGGCACGACGACGGATATTGCCTTTTGGGAAAACGGCCTGCCGCTGATGGCGAAGCGCGGCGCGGTGATTAACGGCTTTCCGACGGCTGTACGCGCCTTTCATATGCGCAGTGTCGGTATTGGCGG
>URVO01000013.1 GCA_900551335.1 uncultured Phascolarctobacterium sp. | reverse complement strand
GCTTTGAAGGTGCACTGGCTGATAAGCTGAGTACCCTGGGCGCAGAAATGTATGCTTCTGCTGAGAAGCTGGCAGAGGGCGTTAAGGCAGCAGCAGAAATTGCTGACAGCGAAAAGCAGGCTCTGTACTACCACGACGTTGTTCTGGAAGAAATGGGCAAGCTGAGAAGCGCAGTCGATGCGGCTGAAGCTCTGACTGGCGGCAAATATCTCGACTATCCGACCTATGGCGAGCTGCTCTTCGGCGTAAACGAATAAGCCAAACGATAAAGCAATATAAAAAAACATACACAATGGGGTGTATCCGAAAAATCGGGTACGCCCCTCTTTCTTTAAATGATGCCATGTGAGCGCTGCTCAATGACGCGTTAAAAATTAAATTTGAGGGGTGTTTACAAATGGACAAATATGTATCCGCAGATACGATATGGGTGCTGATAGGTGCTTTCCTGGTATTTTCTATGCAGCCTGGCTTTGCAATGGTCGAGACAGGCTTTACGAGAGCGAAGAACGCAGCCAACATCGTTATGAAGAACGTTATGGATATGTGCCTGGGCTCGATTGTATTCTGGGTTATCGGCTTCGGTCTGATGTTTGGTACAGATATCGGCGGCTTTATCGGTGCGCCGGACTTCTTCGTAAAAGGTGATTATGGCGCAAGCTATCCGAGCACGGCGTTCTTCATCTTCCAGACTATGTTTTGCGCAACGGCCGCAACGATTGTTTCCGGTGCTATGGCCGAGCGTACCAACTTCCTCGTTTACTGCATTTACAGCCTGATTATCAGCGCTGTTGTTTATCCGATCAGCGGTCACTGGATTTGGGGCGGCGGCTGGCTGGCGCAGCTGGGCTTCCATGATTTTGCCGGTTCCACCGCGGTACATATGGTCGGCGGCGTTGCTTCCCTCATCGGAGCGAAGATGATTGGCGCACGTATTGGCAAGTACAATGCAGACGGCACGGTAAACGCTATTCCCGGTCACAGCATTCCTCTTGGTGCCTTAGGCGTTTTCCTCTTATGGTTCGGCTGGTTCGGCTTCAACGGTGCTTCTACCGTTTGTGCAACTGGTGATGATGCACTTGTTTCCATGGGTGCCATCTTTATTACCACCAACATGGCTGCTGCTGCTGCTGCAACCGCAACAATGATTTATACCTGGGTTCGCTACGGCAAGCCTGATGTTTCCATGACGCTGAACGGCGTGCTCGCCGGCCTTGTCGCTATCACCGCAGGCTGCGATATGGTCAGCCCTGCCGGCGCTTTAATCATCGGCCTGATTGCCGGTGTGCTGGTAGTTGCTTCTGTTGAGTTCTTCGACCAGAAGCTGAAGATTGATGATCCTGTCGGCGCGATTTCCGTACATGGTGTGTGCGGTGCCTTTGGTACTATCGCTACCGGTCTCTTCGCTTTAGATGGCGGCCTGTTCTATGGCGGCGGTACCGAGTTCCTGTTAAAACAAATCCTGGGCGTTGTTACCGTAGCAATTTATGTAGGCGTGGTTATGACAATTCTCTTTAGTGTTCTCGATAAAATCTTTGGCCTGCGCGTCAGCGAAGCAGAAGAAATCAAAGGTCTGGATATGGAAGAGCATGGCCTTCTGAGCAGCTATGCTGACTTCATGCCGACTCCGCTGGAGGCGCAAACCTCTGTGACCACCACCTACGTTGCTCCTGCAGCTGCTCCGGTAGCTAAGGCTGTCGGCGCTAAGAAGATGAGCAAGGTTGTTATCATCACCTCGCAGACACGCTTTGAAGCACTGAAGGTGGCTCTCGATAAGCTGGGCATCACAGGCATGACGGTTACGAAGGTGCTGGGCTATGGCATCCAAAAGGGCTCGACCGAGATGTATCGTGGTGCTGAGGTTGCTGCTCATCTGCTGCCGAAGGTTAAGGTAGAAATGATTGTTTCGGCAATCCCTGTAGAAAATGTTGTCAACACTGCTAAGCAGGTTCTTTACACCGGCAAGTATGGCGATGGCAAAATCTTCATCTATGATGTTGAGGATGTTGTCAAAATCCGTACCGGCGAAACTGGCTATGATGCTTTGCAGGATTATCCTATCGAGGAAAAATAATTTGCTTCTCCCTATACTCCCTAATATATAGAAGAGCGCTCCGGATATGCGTAAAGCAGTCTGGGGCGCTTTTCTTAGCGGAGCGAAAGAAATGAGAAAAACTTGTTTTGACTCTTGCTATCTGGCGCTTGTCTTGCTAAAATAATCTAGATTAGGTTATTTTGGGAGGCAGACGATATGAAGAAAATTTATGATTTGGCAGAGAAATATCATAACGCAGGCAATAACTGCGTGGAATCTGTAGTGAAGGCCTGCAACGATGGCTTTGAGCTGGGCTTGCCCGAGGCAGCTATCCGCATGGTGTCCGGCATGGGCGGCGGCATTGGCCGCAGCGGCTGCGTGTGCGGCGCGTTGAGCGGTTCCTGTATGGTTATCAGTGCACTTGTTGGCCGCGTAGATCCGTCGGAAAAGCATCAGACTGAGGTTTATAAATATACGCATGAGTTTTATGAGCGCTTTACGGCGCATTTCGGCGCTTCCTGCTGCAGAGCGCTGAACCGTCTGAGCTTCGGTACGCCGGAGTATAGAACGAAGTGCATTAAGATTACAGCAGAGGCAGCAGACATGGTTTCTGACTATATCGTAGAAAAAGGTTTGCTGAAATAAGCTTTGTGTCTGGCAATGCATAAATAAAGCTTGCTTTATTGCTCGTCATAGAGTATACTATAGTAGTCAATGGAGACGGCATGGGATGACTATGCCGTCTTTTTTGTTGCTTAATGTGAGAAATTGGCGTGGTTAAACAATTTCTGCATTTTCAATAACATCCAATGTATTGTTAGGGAGGATTATTATGCAAAAAGATGTTGAGAAGAAGAGAGGTACACTGGATAAGTGGATGGACTTTATCGAAAGAGTCGGCAATGCGCTGCCTGACCCTGTAAGTCTGTTTATTATCCTTGCTGTTATCGTTGTTGTTTTGTCTGCTATATTTGGCAGCATGGGTATGAGTGCTGTGCATCCCGGCACCGGCAAAACAATTACTGTTGTTAACCTGCTGACGAAGGACGGCTTCAGACAGATGTATTCTAAGGCTGTTAACAACTTTGCCAGCTTTGCACCGCTGGGCATGGTTCTGGTGTGCGTTATCGGTGCTGCTGCTGCTGAAAAGAGCGGCTTCTTGGTTGCGCTCATGCAGCGCGTTATGCGTGGCGCAAAATCCTGGGTTGTTACCTTTGCGATTTTGTTCGTTGGCATTAATGCTAACGTTGCCGGTGATGCCGGCTTTATCGTTATGCCGCCTCTGGCTGCTGTAATTTACATGGGCATTGGCCGCAGTCCTGTCCTGGGTATGTTCGTAGCCTTTGCCGGTGTTGCCGGCGGCTTCTGCGCTAATATGATTTTGGGTATGTCTGATGCTTTAGCTTATGGCTTTACCGAGGCTGCTGCTAAGATGATTGACCCGTCCTATCAGCAAAGCATGGCTGTAAACTGGTACTTCCTGATTGTGTCCTGCATTACCCTGACCATCGGTGGTACCCTGCTTGTAGAAAAATTCCTCGTACATCGTTTCCCCTGCACGAAGGAAGATCTTGCAAAATTTGATTTTGACGAAAGCTCTGCTGACTTGAAGCCTGAGCAGATTAGAGGCTTGAAATGGGGCCTGACTGCTCTTGTTGTTTACCTGCTCGTTTTACTGGGCATGTGCGTTGGCGCTGATCCGCTGCTCGCAGATCCGCAATCTCATTCCATTATGTCGCCGAAGGCTCCGTTCATGAGCGGTATCATCCTGACCGTGGCTTTTGCTCTGCTGGTTGTTGGCGCAGGCTATGGCTTTGGCAGCGGCAAGTATAAAAATGATAAGGACTTATTTGCTGACATCATTTTAGGCTTTAAGGATATGTCGAGCTACATTCTGCTGTGCTTCTTTATCTCGCAGTTCACCAGCTATTTTGCTTGGTCCAACCTGGGTATGGTTATGGCTATCAAGGGCGCAGAGGTGCTGAAGGAATTGAACTTCACCGGCGCTCCGCTGCTGATCGGTCTGGTATTTGTATCCTGCATTATCAACCTGTTCATTGGCTCTGCTTCTGCAAAATGGGCAATTCTGGCACCTATCTTTGTGCCGATGCTGATGATTATGGGCTATGACCCGGCGGTTGCACAGGTTGCTTATCGTATTGGCGACTCCATCACCAATCCGCTGTCTCCGCTGTTCTACTATACTCCTGTAATTTTGGGTTATCTGAGACGCTATGCTCCGGAGGCCGGCTTGGGTACTGTTATTGCGAATATGATTCCTTATTCCGTAACCTTTACCGTAATTTGGATTGTGCAGCTGCTCGTTTGGCTGTTCCTTGACCTGCCCTTAGGTCCTGGCGGCGGCATTTTCCTGAAATAATTTCTGGTTGCTTACAAGCAGTCCGAGCATTTTTGCCTGGACTGCTTTTCCCTGTTTTCATAAGGAGGTACATATATGCAATTACAAAAGTTCAATATCATCGTTCATGGCTGCTCGGCGCATGGCTCGACGCCGCATCTGTCTAAGGATGCCATCGTGGCGGCCTCGAATATCATTTTGAATCTGCAGCTTTTGATTAGCCGCTTGAAAGATCCGTTGGCAGAAGAGGTGCTGACGCTGACGCAGGTGAAATCCGGTACGCAGTTCAATATTATTACGGACAGAGCAGAGCTTGCCGGCGTTATCGGCGCGGCAGACAAGGAAGCCTTGGAGCAGCTGCATGCAGCAGTGGAAGGTATTGCCTGCAGCAGCGCTGCGTCTGCTGGTTGCACAGCAGAGGTTATTTATGGCGAGTATGTAGAGAAGGCAGGTGAGTAAGATGGAAATTAAAGATATGGCTTTTGCTCAGGAGGATTACGTAATCGCCTGCAGACGTCATTTGCATATGCACCCGGAGCTGGGCACAAAGGAAATAGAAACGACGAAGTTTATCGTGCAGGAGCTAAAGGCTGCGGGCATTGACGAGATTCAGACCTTTGACGATATTACCGGCTGCGTGGCGACGATTCGCGGCGCTCATCCCGGCAAAACTGTGATGCTGCGTGCTGATATTGATGCACTGCCGATGCAGGAGGAGAATGCTTGCGCTTATAAATCCCAAAATGACGGCGTGATGCATTCCTGCGGCCATGATTGCCATACGGCAATGCTTTTGGGTGCAGCAAGAGTGCTGGTGGCACAGAAGGAGCATATCCATGGCACAGTAAAGCTGCTGTTCCAGATGGCGGAGGAAATCGGTACGGAATCTCGCCATTATGTTGAGAAGGGCTGCCTTGATAATGTGGATGCGCTCTTTGGCATGCATGTCTGGTCTTGGATTGACAGCGGCAAGGCAAGCTTTGAGGATGGTGCGCGTATGGCGTGCAGCGACCGCTTCGTTGTTACTGTCAGCGGCAAGAGTGCGCCTGCAGCTGCACCGCAGCAGGGCAGAGATGCGATTGTGGCGGCAGCGAACGTGGTTATGGCGCTGCAGGGCATTGTCAGCCGTCTGAATGCGCCGGAAAATTCGCTGGTCGTTACTGTAGGCATGATGAACGGCGGCAGTCCTGCTTTGCAGCTGGCAGATAAGGTAGAGCTGGTAGGCACCGTGCGTACCTTTGATAAAAAGTTTAGAGACGGTATGCCGGAAATGATTCAAAGCGTGGCGCAAAATGCTGCTGCGGCCTATGGCTGCACTGCTGACTGTGCTTATACCTTTGGCCCCAGTCCGCTGATTAATGAGCATCAGGATTTGAATGAGCTGGCGCGTGGCGCAGTGACGAAGATTATGGGCGAGGGTGCACTGACGCATTTGGAGAAAATGACCGGTGCGGAGGATTTCTCTGTGCTCATGGAAAAGGTTCCCGGAGTTTATGGCTATCTGGGCGTGCGTAATCTGGCGAAGAATATTAACTGTGCGCATCATCATCCGCTGTTTAGAGTTGATGAGGAGCAGTTTAAATATGGCTGCGGCGTTTATGCGCAATTTGCCTTGGATTATCTTGAGCAAAATAAGTAAGAGGTTAGATGATGAAGAAGATAAAGATTTTGGCAACGGGCGGTACTATTGCCGGCAAGGCTGCCTCTAGCACGCAGCTGACAGGCTATACGGCTGGAGCGTACAGTGTGGACGATTTGCTGGCGAGCGTGCCTGCTTTGGGCGAGCTGGCGCAGATTAGCGGTGAGCAGCTTTGCAATATCGACAGCAGCAGCATTACGGATGCTTTGCTGCTGCGTTTGGCGCAGCGCTGCAATGAGCTGCTGGCGCAGGAGGATGTCGATGGCGTGGTGATTACGCACGGCACGGATACGATGGAGGAAACGGCGTTCTTCCTGAACCTGACGGTGAAGAGCGACAAGCCTGTGGTGCTGGTGGGCGCTATGCGTCCGGCGACGGCTGTAAGCGCGGACGGCCCTCTGAATATCATTAATGCGGTAAAGACGGCGGTGTGCGCTGAAAGCGCAGGCCAGGGCGTGCTCGTGGTGATGAACGACGAGATTTACGGCGGTCGTGATGTGATGAAGACGAATACGGCGAACGTGGCGACCTTCAAGGCACCGAACGGCGGTGCTTTGGGCTGCATCGTCGGCGGCGAAGTGCGTTACTACTATCGCAGCGTGCGTCCGCATACGCTGGCAGCGGAGTTTGCTATCAGCAGGGTGACTGCTTTGCCGCGCGTAGATATTATCTATGCGCATATCGGCCAGGACCGCGTGCTGGTGGATGCCGCGTGTGCCGCAGGTGCGCGTGGTCTTGTCTACGCAGGCAGCGGCATGGGCAGCATCCATGGTGCTGTGGAGGCGGCGCTGGCGGAGGCTGTGCAAAGCGGCGTAGTCGTGGTGCGCAGTAGCCGTACAGGCAGCGGCAGGGTGAGCGCGGGTCTTGCACGCTGGCAGGAGCAGGGCTTCCTTTACGCTGACAATCTCAATCCGCAGAAGGCACGCCTGCTGCTGCAGCTGGCGCTTTTACAGACGCACGAGCGCAGCGAGGTGCAGGAGCTGTTCTTGCATTATTAAACTGAAATACAAAAAACCAGTGGACTTTACCCAAAGGTAATCTCCACTGGTTTTTCTGTTTAAGTCTGGATTTTGTCCCAGCCTTTTTTGCTTAGTTTGTAATTTTTACCATCTTCTGTAGCCGCTGCGGTGCTTTTCACGCTCAGCCTTACGTGCTGCGCGTTCTGCTTCGTACACCTCGCGGGCTGCAAAGAAGTCCTCGAGCTTCCAGCCTTTAGCCAGCATGTCGATTAAAAGCTTGCCGGTGTTGTTGGCATCGTCGAAGGCAGTATGCCAAAGTCCGGCGGTGTCGACCTCCTGCTCCTCGGTGGCACGCTTGAGGCCGGTGGTGTAGTCGTCGCCCTTCCACAGCCTGTAGGCGAGCGCCAGGTCAAGATAGTCCTCCTGCTGAATGGGGTTAGTAAGCTTATGATGCTCGCAGCCTGCCTGCAGAACTCGGTAATCCTCGGTGCCCCAGGCTACAAAGTAGGTTTCGCCTGCTTCGTAAAGCTTGGCGAGCTCCTCGACCATAGCGGGAAACTCAATTGCCTTTTCCATATCCTTCGGCGTAATCATGCAGAAGTCCATGGAATCCTTCGCCTGCTTGGGGAAGAACTTCGGCTTGACGAAGTCCTGGACACGGCCGGACTCTGCGAGCGGCTCGCCCTCGAGCTTGACAGCGCCGATTTCGATAATCTCCGAGAAGAAGCCGCGCGGACGGCCGACGGGACGCTCATAGGTGGTAAATTCGTAATCTACGACGAGAAATTTTTTCATTTCTTTTTACCACAGCATTTCTTATATTTTTTGCCGCTGCCGCAGGGACAGGGGTCGTTCGGATAAACCTTTTTCGCTTTGGCGCCGACGCGGTCGTTACCAGTGCCTTGTGCGCCCTGAGCAGGCTGAGCCAGTAGGCGGAGGTCGCATTCAGCCAGCGTATGGCCGCGCAGACAGTACAAACGCGTGCCTTCCTCGCAGGCCTTTACTGCCAGAGCCTTGAAGCGGTTTTCCTGCTCCTGCTCGGCAAAGAGCAGCTGCTTTTCCGGATGGCCTGCTTCTACGAGGTCGGCGTTTTTCTGCTTGATAGCCTCCAGCAGCTTCATAACGGTTTCGCCGCCGTTGAAGATGTTGTACGCTTCGTAGCACCACAGATGAGCATAGGTTGCCTGCTGCTTGAGCTCCTCGCGCATGAATTTATACAGCGCCTTATAGGCAGGCTCGTCACGCAGATAGCGGCTTTCAGCCAGCGCCGTGATTTCCTTCGGTGTGGGAATGTAGAAGTCAAACTTCTTTTGGCTTTCCTCAAGCTTCAGGTAGAAGTCGTCCTGCAGCACGTCCTTTAAGATGATGCGCTCGCCGCGGATAACGCATTGGTTGAAGTTGGCAGGCAGCTCATCGAACAGAGCGCGGAACTCTTCAAGAGAAATCTTGAAGCCGCGTTTTTGGATATACATGTTATAGAAGACTTCTACAGGTGCAACAACGTGCAGGATAGAGAAGGCCTCTTCGCAGTCTAAGAGCCAGGAAAGCTTTTGACGCTTAGCTTGGAATTCCGGCGTGTTGACGGTGTTATAAACGTCACGCACCTCCTGCGGCACCTCCATAGCGTTGTCGGAGTAGTTTACAATATAGCCCATCATGATGAAGGGCATCAAAAGCTCTGCTTCCTTCGGCGTGGAGAGGAAGCATTCCTTTTCTAAAGCTGCTTCGAAGGCCTTGATGCTTTCGTTCGGCATGAGGGAGAAGCGGTTAGCAAGTGTCTCCGGCTGCAGCATGGTATGATAAAGCTTATCAATCAGCGCGTCCTTGGTCAGCTTGCTGTGAGCGATGCACAGCTGGCTGGCAGCGCGTACTAATTCATCCTTAGAATATGCTTTTAAATAATCCAGCAATACCGGTTGGCGGGAAGGCTGGTTCTTCGCGTTAGTTTTGCTTTCTGTTGTCATTTACTATGGTCTCTCCTTATATTGTACTTACACATCTTTTTATTATAAATAAAATTAAGCGATATGGCAAGTCTTTCCGCAAAAGAAAAAGGGACTGCAGCCTTACGGCGTACAGCTCCCTGTAATTTATTTTGCTGTTGCCAGCATAAGCTTGATGCGGTTCTCCTGATTGACGCGGGAGGCGCTGGCATCGTAGTCAAGCGCGAGGATATTTGCTTCCTCGGCAATTTCTTTAATCTTGTTAATCATGCCGCGGCCAGCGATGTGATTTGGCAGGCAGCCGAAGGGCTGGGCGCAGATGATATTGGTGTAGCCGCTGCGCACAAGCTCCAGCATTTCGGCAGTGAGCAGCCAGCCCTCGCCCATGTTGTTGCCGTAGCCGATAACGCCATTGGCCATAGCCTTTGTCTCTTCATAGGTCGCAGGTGCGCTGAAGGGAGCGGTGCTCAAGGCTTCATGCAGAATGCCTTCAATGTGCTTCAGGTACCACATAGCACCCTTGTTTGCACCGTACTTTAAGAGACTGCCGCCGTAAAGCTTGTAGTCTGTAAGGTAGGTGTCGACGCAGTACATCACGAAGCTCAAAAGTCCGGGCAGCATATATTCGCAGTTCTGCTTCTGTAAAAATTTTTCCAGATTATTATTGCCGAGGGCAGAGTATTTGATATAAATCTCGCCAACGATGCCGACCTTGGTTTTCTCCTGACTGGTGATGGGCAGCTCGGCAAACTCGGCGGCGATGGCGTGCGTAAAGCTTTTGATGCTGCTGAGCGCCTGCGCCTTGCCGCTTTGGAAGGCCTTGCCTAATTTTGTCAGCCACTTTTGCGCGAGCTGGTCGGCTGCGCCCTGTACGACCTCGTAGGGACGCAGCTTGTTCGTAAGGTACATGAGCGCGTCGCCATAGACAACGGCGGCGAGAAATTTACGCAGCATGGTGGCGTTGAGGTTGAAGCCGGGCTGCTTTTCCAGACCGTTGACGTTGAGGCTGATGACAGGTATATGCGTGAGGCCTGCTTTTTCCAGCGCCTTGCGCAGCAGAAAGATATAGTTGGAGGCACGACAGCCGCCGCCGGTCTGGCTGATGATGAGGGCTGTGTGCTGCAAATCATACTTGCCGCTTTCCAGGGCGTTGATGAGCTGGCCGATGACCAGCAGCGCCGGATAGCAGATGTCGTTATTTACATATTTCAGGCCTGTTTCAATAACCTCACGGCCAGTGTTCTGCAAGATTTCTGCCTTGTAGCCGCAGCTCGTGAGAGCGGATTGCAGCAAGGAGAAGTGCAGAGGGAGCATACCGGGAATAAGAATAGTATGCGTGCTTTTCATATCCTCGGTGAAGGGAGTGAAGTTAATTTTATCCATGCTAAAAAGCTCCTTTAGTTATTATCTAAATCGAACAATTTGGCTGCCGAGAACAGACTGCGGATACGGATTTTGGCTGCGCCGAGATTGTCGATATCGTCTATTTTTATCTGGGTATAGATGCGGCCCTGCTCTTCGAGGAGGCGGCGGCATTCGTCTGCCGTAATCGCATCGCAGCCGCAGCCGAAGCTGACCAGCTGAATCATGTGCATATCAGGGTTTTCCGCAACATATTTGGCTGCGGCGTACAGACGGCTGTGATAAGTCCACTGGTTGAGCACGTGCAGGTCGCTTTGCAGCTCCTGCGGCGTGATATGGCTGCTGACAGCGTCCTCGCTGACGAGCGCCGCGCCCATGGTGGTAATCAGGCGGTCGATGCTGTGATTGACCTTGGGGTCGATGTGGTACGGCCTGCCTGCGAGCACAACGATAGGCTTGTGCTGCTCACGTGCCTGCGTGATAATCTGCTGGCCGAGCTTTTTCACCTGCGCTTCATAGGCAGCGTAGGCCTTGAAGGCTGCTTCGACAGCAGCTTTAATCTGAGCCTTGGTGATATCAGGATAGACCTTGCTGAACATTTCGTGCAGGTGCTTGATGAGCACCTTTTTATGCAGCAGTCCCAGATAATCGAAGAAGAAGTGGATATTATCCTGCGCAAGCTCACGCATGTTGGCGTGCAGCACCTCGGGATAATAGGCTACAACAGGACAGTTATAGCAGTTTTCCGTGCCGTTTTCGTCTATGTTATAGGTCATGCAGGGATAGAAGATATCCGTGATGCCCTGCTCTAAGAGCCACTTGATATGGCCGTGCATGAGCTTGGCCGGATAGCAGACGGTGTCGCTGGGAATCGTGCTCTGGCCGCGACGGTAGATGGTTTTGTCTTCAATCGGACTATGTACAACCTTGAAGCCGAGCTGCGAGAGAAGGCCGTTCCAGAAGGGCAGCAGCTCGTACATGTTGAGTCCCATCGGGATACCCATGATGCCGCGCGTCGGCTTTTCGTTGACGGGGAGCTGCTTCAACAGCTCCAGCTTCTTGCGGTAAAGGTTGAAGTCATCACGCGGTGCCATGTGCGTAATCGGACGCTCGCAGCGGTTGCCGCTTATGAAGCGTTTGCCGCCGGCGAAGGTGTTGACGGTGAGATGGCAATGGTTGTTGCACAGGCCGCAGGTCATGCCCTTGACAGTGTGCACAAATTCGCCCAGCTGCGCCAGGTTGAGCAGCGTTGTCGGCTGCGGCTTGTCTTTATAGCGGCGCAGAGCGTACAGCGCCGCGCCGAAGGCGCCCATGAGGCCGGCAATATTCGGACGCACGACCTCTAAGCCCATTTCCTGCTCGAAGGCACGCAGCACGCAATCGTTGAGGAAGGAGCCTCCCTGCACGACGATGTGCTTGCCGATGGCCTCCTTGCTGCTGGGACGGATGACCTTATATAAAGCGTTTTTAATAATACTGATGGAAAGTCCGGCGCTGATGTTGGCGACGGAGGCGCCGTCCTTCTGCGCCTGCTTGACGCTGCTGTTCATGAAAACGGTGCAGCGGCTGCCGAGGTCGACAGGCATGTCGGCCATAAGACCGATTTTGGCAAAATCCTCTGCGCTGTAGCCGAGGATTTCGGCAAAGGTCTGCAAAAAGCTGCCGCAGCCGCTGGAGCAGGCCTCGTTCAAAAAGATATTATCTATAGCGCCGTTGTGGATTTTCAGGCACTTCATGTCCTGGCCGCCGATGTCGAGGATGAAATCGACATCTGGCTGCAGATATTGCGCTGCATAAAAGTGCGCCATCGTTTCGACGATGCCGTAGTCCACGCCGAAGGCGTGGCGGATCAGGTCCTCGCCATAGCCGGTGACAGCACCTGCCAGCAGCTGGCAGTCAGGATATTTCTGGTAGAAGTCCGTCAGATAGCTGCGTACAGCGATGACGGGATTACCCTTGTTGCTTTGGTAGAACGAATCGAGCAGCTCGCCCTCAGGACTCAGCACAGCAATCTTAATCGTCGTGCTGCCGGAGTCAATGCCGATAAAGGCTGCTTTAGCCGTAAGCGGCGAGCTCTTTGGTATGTTTTCGCGAGCATGACGCTCCTTGAAGGCAGCATATTCTGCTTCATTTTTAAATAAGGGCGGCATATGCTCAAAGCTGTGGTTGGCTGCGGCCTCTGCAAACTGTGACGGCAGCGTTAGCAAATCAACCTCATGCTCTGCGCAGAAGGCTGCGCCCATGGCTACATAATATAGGCTGTTTTCCGGGCAGACGCCCTTGATTTTCAATACATCGTCGAAGCTGTCACGCAGGCAGCTCATGAAGGTCAGCGGTCCGCCGAGATACAGAATGTTTCCTTCTATAGGACGGCCCTTGGCAAGACCGGTTACGGCCTGGCTGGCTACGGCGTGGAAGATGCTGGCAGCCAGGTCGCTCTTTTCTGCGCCCTGGTTGAGCAGCGGCTGAATATCGCTCTTGGCGAAAACGCCGCAGCGGCTGGCGATGGTGTAGGAGTTCTGGGCCTTTTGTGCCAGCTCGTTCATCTCCGGCGTCTCTACGTTGAGCAGAGAAGCCATCTGGTCGATGAAGGCGCCGGTGCCGCCTGCGCAGCTGTCGTTCATGCGTGCATCGAAGTGGCGGCCTAAAAATAAAATTTTGGCGTCCTCGCCGCCGAGCTCGATAACAGCGTCGGCTTCAGGATGCAGCTTTTCTGTGCAGATTTTTTCTGCGAAAACCTCCTGTACAAACTGCAGACCGCAGGCATCAGCAAGACCAATACCGGCACTGCCGCTAATAGCCAGGCGCGCGCGGCGCAGTGTCGGAAATTTTGTCATTAATTCTTTATGTAAAGCCAGCAGCTTGGACGCTATCTGGCTATAGTGTCTCTCATATTTATGGAAGAGCAGTGTTCCGGCATCATCCATAACAGCAATTTTTATAGTTGTACTTCCGATATCAAGTCCTATCTGCATTGTTACCTCCGAGCTTAAGCATGATGAAAAAGCGAGGTAGCTTCTTCGTCATGCTTATTTTTATTTTAAGCTGATAATTTCTCATACTATCTTATATTCTAATACTTTACTAGGAAATAGTAAAACCTCTAAGGGGTTATGAAAGTAAAAAAAGTGTGACATAAGCCACACTTTTTTTATAGGTCAATTATTTAATTACTGGAATACAGCGTTAGAATGTACCCTGTACAAGCTGAGCGATGTTTTTCGAATGGTCGGAAACACGCTTCATGTTAATGAGCAGCTCCATCATAACGAAGCCTGCCGTTGGGGTGCAGATATGCTCGTTAAGACGCGTGATATGATTCTTGCGGATTTCCTTCTGGTATTGCTTAACCTCGCGGCACAGGCGCACAGCGTCGTCGGCAATAGCCTTATCATTTTTCTCCAGCGCTTCAAGCGCACGGCCGGAGGCACGCAGCACCATTTCGCTGAGCTGCAGCAGCTCGGCCTTAGCCTCATCGGAGAAAGCCACGTCCTCTTCTACAAGCTTACGCGCGCGTTTCGCCAGGGTTTCGCCATGGTCACCGATACGTTCAATATCCGTGCAGGCGTGCAAAAGACCTGTATGACGTGTCGACAGGCTCTCGCTCATCTCAGCGGAGCTCATCTCCGTAAGATAGTCGGTAATATCTCGTTCCAGTGCATCGACAACAGGCTCATGCTCCAGAACGTATTTTACCTTGGCAGCATCAAAGCTTTGAATAGCCTCCATGCCCAGGCGCACGTCCTTGCGTGCCAGCTCACCCATACGCACAACCTCCTTGACAGCAAGGCTGATAGCGATGGAAGGCGTGTTCAGCATATTCTTATCAAGATAAACAGGACGCATGGAGATGATTTCTGCCTTGCCCGGCACAACCTTTTCTACCAGCTTGATGAAGGGGTTGACGAAGGGCATGAAAATCAACGTGTTCAAAATGTTGAACGCCGAGTGCGCATTCGCAATCTGACGCGCGATATCACCGTCAGGCGATACGATTAATACGAACTTGATGAAGAACGGCATAAGCACCACGAAGATGATACTGCCGATGACGTTGAACATTACGTGGGCTGCGGCTACACGCTTTGCCGTAAGGTTGGCGCGCAGCGAAGCGAGCACAGCAGTGATACAGGTGCCGATGTTGTCGCCGAGCAGCACAGGAATAGCGCCCTCAAGCGGAATCAGTCCCTGACCGGCCATAGCAATCAGAATACCAATCGTTGCACTGCTGGACTGAATCAGCACGGTCATAATCATACCAATGCCGATACCCAGCACCGGATTGCTGGAGAAGACCTCGATGAAATGCACAAAGCCGGGATAGTTGCGCAACGGCATAACTGCCTTGCCCATCATATCCATGCCCAGCATCAAAATACCGAAGCCCAGCATAACCTGGCCCAGATATTTTGTGCGGCTCTTTCTCGCCAGCAGTTGCATTAAGAAGCCGATGAAGATTAAAATCGTGATATAATCGGAAAGCTTAAAAGCAATGAGCTGTGCCGTCATCGTCGTACCGATGTTGGCGCCCATGATAATGCCGAAGCCCTGCTTAAGTGTCAAAAGTCCTGCGTTTACAAGACCAACCGTCATAACCGTTGTCGCACCGCTGGCCTGCAGCACAGCCGTCACAACTGCGCCGAGCAGAATACCCATTGCGAGTACACCAGTCATAGCTTCGAGAATTTTTTGCAGCTTGGCACCGGCTGCCTTTTGCAGACCGTCGCCCATGAGCTGCATGCCGTACATAAAGAGGGCGATGCCGCCTAGGAAGGCTAAGAAATACGCTGTCATCTGATATTATTGCTCCTTAAGTGGCTGCCGTGTAAAGCGCATATACTTCAGAATGTTTCCTAGTACCAAAGGTATTAGCACGACCAACGATTTATCTTATTCGCCTTAGCTCATGATAAATCGGGCCTTTGCGTCACGTACCTTTAGTACGCCTTCGTCAACATTCTTCGTCTCTGCGCTTTCTTGACAGCCTGCGTAAATTTGACTTATTTTAGTCTATTATTTTTATTATACTAGAATTTTCTTCTGGTTGAAAGTAGAAAGAGCACTTTACGTAAATTTAACATTAGTCTGCCAAATTAAAAAGAGCCGCTTCGCGACTCTTGGAAAACATTTTAGTTTGTCTTGATGACGAGCGCCTGCAGCAGCAGGTCTTCCTTGGCGTCAGCAGGATTGCCGATGGAGTGGCTTTCGCCGCTGGGGCAATGCACCTTGTCGCCTGCGTGCAGCGTCATGGGTGTGCCGTTGTCGTTGTAGTCGGCGGTGCCCTGCAGCACGACGATGGTTTCGCTGTTGCCGTTATGTGCATGGTAGCCAAGGCTGCAGCCAGGCTTTAAGATAACCTTGGCATACATGACAACGCTGTCGTTGAGCAGCTTTTCATCAATATAATGTTCAATAATCACATCACCGTTGCCGCCGAAGCGGTTGGTGCAGATGTCAGTTTTTGTATCTTGAATAAGCATTGCAGATTCCTCCTTTATTATATACGTCCTATTATAGTGAGAGATGCTGTGTGATGCAAGCTTTTGGCGTAAGCAGGCTGTTTGCTCTGCAAAAGTGTAGCTTTCTTGACAGAAAACAGCGGAGAAAAATTTTTTTGAGAAAATCCATTTTAGTACTTTACAAATTTAGCGTACTAAAGTATAATAGACACATGCTAAGGCAAAACATAACACGAAGATAATATTTAATGAGGTGGAAATGATGAAAAAATTATTAGCTGTTGTAATGGGTATGATGATGATGCTCATGATGGTAACTGGCTGTGGCAGTGACGGCCCGAAAAAAATGGTTATTGGTCTTGATGATAACTTTGCACCGATGGGCTATCGTAATGAAAAGAATGAAATTGTCGGCA
>URVO01000012.1 GCA_900551335.1 uncultured Phascolarctobacterium sp. | reverse complement strand
AAGCCGATAACGATAGCAAAAGCAGTCGTACCCAGGTAATAGCCGACGGTCTTGATACCGATACGGCCAACCTTTTTGATATCGCCCAGGCTAGCAACACCCATTACCAGACTGGAGAATACCAGCGGAACGATGACCATTTTGATCATGTTCATAAAAATTGTGCCAAACGGAGCGATCCAGGTCTTGGCAAAGCCAACGCCCTCAGCTCCCAGCTCTAAGCCTGCGATAACGCCCAAGGCCAGGCCGATAAGAATTTTCGTAGATAAGTTCATACAACAACCCCCAGATTTCGTAAATAAATTAACTTGTATCTAATTATATCAGACATAATTATAAATGTCCGATTGTATACAGTATAAACCGCGTGTATACAGTATTTCTACAGCAACCGCCAAAAGTATAGCAAAAAGCTGCCGCAGAACTCCCTCTCTGCCACGCTCTAGGCGACAGAGAAGCAGGGCCTGCGACAGCTCCGCAATTTACGTTATTTACTTTACCAGCAGCTCATACGCCAGCACTGCCAGCGCACCAGGAATGCCAAAAAAGCCTGCAATCAGTGCATTCATAACAGTGATTTTAATCGTCAGGCCGACAAGCGCGCCAAAAAGATTCATCACCCACAAAAGCACTGCACCGCAGATACCGTTCCATACCAGCTTAAAAGGCATAGAAAGCAGCTTTACAACTATCAGCAGAATCACAACGCCTACAATCATCGGCCCCAAGGAGCCGAGCGGACTAAGGCCTGCGCCTGCTGCCACGCTTTCTAACATTTCCATTTATCAACGCCAGTCCTTTCTACATCGTCCTTCTGTTTTCCAAGGCCTTGGACAAGGTTATCTCGTCAGCATATTCCAGATCGCCGCCCATCGGCAGGCCATGCGCAATACGGCTGACGGTAATACCAATCGGCTTTAAAAGCTGTGCCAGATACGTGGCCGTCGCCTCGCCCTCCACGTCAGAGTTCGTCGCGATAATCACCTCGCTGACAGACTCCTGCTGCAGACGCAGCAAAAGCTCGCGAATGCGCAGCTTGTCCGGCCCAATGCCATCCAAAGGCGAAAGCACGCCATGCAGCACATGATACAGTCCATGATAGCCATGGCTGCGCTCCATCGCCGCAATATCCTGCGGCTGCTCTACGACGCAGATCGTGAACTGGTCACGCTTCTCGTCACAGCAGATTTCGCACTGCTCGCCATCCGTCAGATTAAAGCAGCGGCTGCAATAGTGAATCTGCTCCTTCGCACCGCTGAGCGCTGCCGCCAGCTGACGCACATCCTCCGCAGGCATATCAATCACATGATAGGCTAGACGCATAGCCGTTTTCGAGCCTATGCCAGGAAGCCTGCGCAACTGCTCGTACAAATTGGCCAGCGGCCTGATCATCCTTGCCATTTTCTTAGAACATGCCCGGCAGCTTCATACCGCCAGTAACCTTGGACATTTCCTTCTCGGTCATTTCGTCGATTTGCTTCATGCCATCATTGATAGCGGTGAGGATCATATCCTCCAGCATCTCCACATCCTCCGGATCAACAGCGGACGGATTGATTTTGATGGATTTCAGCTCTTTTTTACCATTAACAACTACGGTAACAGCACCGCCGCCTACGGAAGTTTCTACAGTACGGCTTTTCATTTCCTCCTGCATCTTCACCATATCAGACTGCATTTTCTGCACCTTTTTCATCATTGCTTGCATATTGCCCATGCCACCAGGAAACATAATTAATTCCTCCTTAAATTATCTTGTTGAATTTATTTTTTGCTATATAAAAACTGCCCTGTATATAAGCAGCTTTCTTCTATTAATCAGAGATATCCGTCACCTTGCCGCCAAAAGCATTCACTGCCTGCTGCAGCTTTTGCGGCAGCTGGTGCTCGTCCAGCTCCTGCGCAGCATTCACTGTCTGCGGCGCGCTTTGCTGCACCGGCTGCGCTGCAGGCGGCTTAACCCTGCCTGCAATCACTGCCTCCAGACGGATTGGCCGTCTGGCGATACGCAGCAGCGCGTCCTCGAACGCTTTGCGGTAATCATCCTTATTTATGCGGTCCGCCAGAAACGGCGCCTTGAACGCCACCTGTAAAAGGTTATTGACAAAGCTGTACACGCGGCCATTTCTGCCACAGGATACCATCGAGTTCTTCTTTTCCGCCTTCATCAAATCAAGCACCTGCTTCCAGTAATCCTCGCCTGCAGCAAAATCGCCGGCATATTCCTCTGTCTGTGCCGCCAAGGCACTCTTCGGCTGCGGTGCCGTAACCGGCTGCGCAAACTGTCTGCTTGGCTGCGGCGCCGCCTGTCTTGCTGCCACAGTCTGTTGCGCTGCTGCAGGTCTGCGCACAGGTGCCCGTCGTTGCGGCGCAGGTGCTTGCGGTGCTGCCTGCCTGCGCGGAGCGTAAGCCTCCTGCGGCAGCACGACAACCGTGCCCTGCTCCTCCTCGAAGCCTGACGGCTCCGGCGGCAGCGGAATCTCGTCCACATCGTTCTGTACAGGAGCGGACTGCGGCGTACTTGCGGCAGGCGTTGCCGCCAGACGCGATGTACTCGTGGGCGCGGGCGGCACACTAGCAGCAGCCGTTGCCACAGGACGCGGCGCAGCAGCATAGCTTGCCGCCGGCGCACCAGACGCCAGCTGACGCTCCAGCTGCTCAATTCTTGCCGACAGTGCAGCCAGCGTGCTGCCCTCAATGCGGCACAAATCTAAAAGGCATAGCTCTGCCGTAATGCGCGGACGCATCGTCGTCTTCAGCTCCAGCAAAGCGCTGTGCAGCCTTTCCTCCGCCGCCATCAGCCTGTCACGCCCAAAAAGCGGCGTCAGCGCCGTCAGCGCCTCACGCGTATCCGTCAGATAAATCTCCTCGTAATCAGGGACAGACTGGAACAAAAGCAGCGCGCGCAGATATTCCATCAGCTCTGTCAGCACCTGGCGTGCATCCTTGCCCTGCTCCAAAAGCTCGCCCAGCTTACCCAGCGCCCCCGGCAGATCCTGCCTGCCGATGGCCTCAGCCAGCGCACGCAGCACCTCACGGCCCACAATGCCCAAAACCTCACGCACCGTCTCCGTAGTAATCTGCTTGCTCATAACGCCGCACTGGTCCAAAAGGCTCAGCGCGTCACGCAGACCGCCCTCCGACTGAATCGCAATTAGGCGCAGCGCCTCCGCATCAGCCTTCAGGCCGCTGCCCTCTGACACCATCGCCAAATGCTCGGCAATCTCATCCACCGTCACACGGCGGAACTCAAAGCGCTGGCAGCGCGAATGAATCGTTGCCGGAATTTTTTGCGGATCCGTCGTCGCCAGAATAAAAATAGCGTGCGCAGGCGGCTCCTCCAGCGTTTTCAGCAGCGCATTGAACGCAGGCGTCGTCAGCATATGCACCTCGTCGATGATATACACCTTATAACGGCTCTCGACAGGCGTAAACGCAATCTGCTCCTTCAGCTCCTTGATCTGGTCAATACCGCCGTTGGACGCAGCGTCAATCTCCAAAACATCCATCGAGGTGCCGGCGGTAATCCGCTCGCAATTATGACAATGACCGCAAGGCTCTGCCGTCGGCCCCTGCTCACAGTTCAGCGCCTTTGCCAGAATACGCGCTGTGCTTGTCTTGCCTGTGCCGCGCGGGCCGCTGAACAAATAGGCATGCGCAATCCTGCCGCTGTCCAAAGCATTCTTCAACGCTGTCTTGACTGCCTGCTGACCGACAAGGGCGTCAAAATTCTGCGGCCGCCACTGACGGTACAAAGCTAAATAAGCCATCGCCATCTCTCCTCTCTGCATGTGTATCTTCGCATACATAGTTATTATAACCAATAAACGCCAAGTTGTAAACAAACGAAAAAGGACTGCCGCATCACGACAGTCCTTACGTTATTTCCCTGTAGGACCGCAAAGGCGGGCACCCCCGCGGCACATGAAAGTATCCGCTTAAGGCTGCTTCCTTCCGGACCTGACCTGGTTCACAGGCTCCCATTGCGCAGGACCCAACTCTACGATCCTACAGAGAAATAATTTTAACCATTTGATAAAAAAAACCGCTTCGTGCGGCAGATTTTTAAGTGGCGGAGAGAGAGGGATTCGAACCCTCGGTACGGTTTCCCGTACACACGCTTTCCAGGCGTGCACCTTCAACCACTCGGTCATCTCTCCAAGGTTGAAAACTTAACTATTTTCAATTTTGCCAGCACACAAATATGCTTACAGTCACACGTAACTGCAAGTAATATTATACGAGCATCGTCGTTAAAAGTCAAGCGTTTTTTGTAAAAGATGTACATTTTTTTAGAAAAAAACTGCTTTCAGCCGTTCGCAGCCAGCCAAAAGCAGTTTATTGCGCTTTAAATCTTATTGGAAAGCACCGTCATCGTCATTGTCGTCCTCAGCCGGCAGCAGCATTACAGCACAATCAGAGTTCAGCACCACGTTCTCCGAGGTACTGCCCAGCTCATCTCCGTTCGTCATGTCCGCGCCGGTCTTGGCCATCATAATCAGGCTCACGCCGTCGCGCTCACAGATAGCGCCGATTTTTTTCGAAGCTACGCCATGCGCAATGCGATAATCTGCTTCAATGCCAAAGATTTTCATCTCATCGACCAGCTCCTGCAAAAACAGACGGGCGCTGGCAAACTTTTCTTTATAATCATGCTTATTGCGGCTGCGCTCAATCACATGCACAAACAGCACACGTCCCACATATTCGCGCAGGCTGCGCACAACATTAAGTGCCTCCAGCGACTTACGCGAAAAATCCGTAGGAATCAGTACCGTCGCCAGCAGGTTTTCTGTTACCTCGTCCTCTTCATCCTTGTTAATCAAAAGAGGAATCGTTGCCGCGCGTGCCAGCTCATAGGTCGTGCTGCCCATCAGCGCACGCTTCAAAAAGCCCTTGCGATGTGAAGCCACCAGCATCAAATCAATATCGCTCGTCTCCGCCAGCTGGCAGAGCGCTTGACAGGTATCACCTACAGGTGTCGTTATAGAAATTTCTTCATAGCCTGCCTGCTCTATGTCATTTTTATACCCGGCTAAACGGCTAAGCGCTTTCTTATAGCGGCTACCGTCAGGGTCGGCGTCGTCGTCATCATCAAAAACGTGCGCCAGAACCACTTCCGTTTCCGTATCGGGGCATAGGCAGAACAGACACTCAGTCAATTTATCGGCCTGGGCAGACAAATCCGTCGCCAGCAGAACCCTAGTGAATGTACTCATCTAATTGCTCCTTAAAAAAGATATATAATAGTTTTATTTCGCCGCAAAGCAAAAAACTCCTGCTAACACTTCGGCAATTTATAAAATTACTGCCAGACTACCTATTCAGGGCATAAGAAAAATGGGCCTGCTAAAGACCCATTTATGGTTAGATTCATTATTCGCGATTTTTCTTCAGCATCTTAGCCAGCTCGACAATATCCTCTAAGGTGATATCGCTAGCAGCAGACGTTTCACTGTGTTCTTCTTCAAAATCCTTAAAAAACTCGCTAATCGGGCACTGCAGCACCTGGTGCAGCTTAATCAGATTAGGAATAGTCAGGCCGGCGCGGCCATTTTCGATATTGCTTAAATGCGTCTGCGTAACCCCAATCTCCTTAGCTAAAGCGGTTTGAGAAATATGCTTGGTGATACGGGTCATTTTCACGCGAGTACCAATCAGCTTGTTATAATTCTCGGTATTCTTCTCGTCCATGCGAATGCCTCCTCCTTCAAAAATATATTTTTCTCTGTTTGGACATATTCTTAAACAACTAAATTATATCACACATATTCATTTACGGCAATGCTTTTTTAAATTAACATAAGTTGTTAAACTTATCACCTATTATTTTAGTATGCAAGTATAACGTAAAACGAAGAAAAATAACAATAAGAAAAAGGCGGACATTATTCTCTTTTGTAGAAAACAAGTCCGCTCTTTTAAAGTTTTTGGTTATATTTATGCTCTAATAAGCTTGCCCGGGTTCAGGATATTATTCGGATCCATAGCGCGTTTAATAGTCTGCATAATAGACATTTCTACCGGGTTGCAGTAAGCAGCCAGGGCGTCAATCTTTTTCGCACCAATGCCGTGCTCACCGGACAGGCGGCCGCCGATGCTATAAACGTAAGCATAGCAGATTTTGTGGAATTCCTGCAGCTGCTTCTCCCATTCCTCGTCGGTCATATCCATCTTCAGGCAGTTGAAGTGCAGGTTGCCGTCGCCGGCATGAGCCAGGCACATGCATTCAAAATCAAACTTCTTGGAAACATCCATCAGGTAATTCAGGCAGGTTGCAATCTGGTCAACAGGCACAACAAGATCGTCAGAGGTGGAAACCTTGCTCTTAGCCTTAGAGCCCTCCAGACAGCTGCGGCGTACCTTCCATACGCGCTCGTCAGCCTCAACAACGTCGGTTGCACCGCAGGCAGTGCAGATTTCGTCAAGCTGCTCCATCTTCAGATCCAGCTCGTCCTCATTGAAGGTTTCAACGGTAACGATAACGTAGCTGCCATCCTCATAATGCGGCAGACGCAGCTCAGCATAATCGCTGGCAGCACGTACAAAGCCATTATCCATGAACTCTACGCTGGTCGGATTCAGTCCGGCCTTGATCAGTGCAGGCACAAGGTTAACTGCCTTCTGTACCTCAGTGAAGACAGCCAGAATATCAATACGATAAGGGCAGAGCGGCAAAAGCTTCAGCGTAGCCTTCGTAATAATGCCCAGCGTACCCTCGCTGCCCATCACGAGCTGGTCGAGGCAATAGCCGGTGCTGCATTTCTTCAGGCGGCTGCCCAGCTCAACGATTTCGCCGGTCGGAGTAACAACCTCAATAGAATAAACCTGATGACGTGTCGTGCCATAGCGCACAGCCTTGTTACCGCCTGCATTCGTAGCAATGTTGCCGCCGATCATGCAGCTGTCAGCACTGCACGGGTCGCCGGCATACAGCAGGCCTGCTTCATTAGCCTTGGCCTGAATCTCAGAGGTCAGCGCACCAGCCTCAACCTCCATATACATAGCTTCAGCGTCCAGCTTAAGAATTTTATTCATGCGCTCCATCATCAGCACAATGCCGCCGCAAACAGGAATAGCACCGCAGGAAACGCTGGTGCCGGCACTGCGCGGAGTTACAGGAACAAGATATTTGTTAGCGATTTTCATGATGGCTGCAACCTCTTCGGTGCTGCCCGGCCATACAACTACCTCCGGCAGATGATGGTAATGCGGATCCGGCTCCTCGTCGGTTTTGTAACGCTCAAGGGTTTCAGCATCATTTTTTACATGCTCAGCGCCAACTGCGGCGCGCAGAGCCTCAAGGACTTCTTCGGTTACGGGATTGTAAGTGGTCATGTGATTATACACTCCTTTTCTACTTAGCTACTATGCTACATATTTACTTTACTAAAGACCGTCAGAACCCAGACGCAAGCCGCTGCTTTCTTAGCGACAGTCTTAAATATTAAAGACCTTACCAGGATTCAGGATATTATTGGGATCCCAAGCGCGTTTGATTTTTCTCATCAGCTCCAGCTCTCCGCCGGGCGTAAAGCGCTCCAGGAAATGTGCCTTCTTCGAGCCTATACCATGCTCGCCGGAAAGCCTGCCGCCATGCGCATAAGCGTAGGTGTAAACCTCCTCGGTAAACCTGCTCAGCTCAGCCTCCCACTGCTCATCACTCAGCTCCAGCTTGCACAGCACAATGTGCAGATTGCCGTCACCGATATGCGCATTTATACGCAGCGGGAAGGGATATTTGGCAACAGTTTTGATAATAAACTGAATCATATCACTCATCTCATCGACAGGAACGACAACATCGTCCGTCGTGCAAACCTTGCTGATGAGGCTCACAGATTCCAAGCAGTTGCGGCGCATTGTCCAAATGCGCTCGTCTGCCTCCAACACGTCGACAGCGCCTGCTTCCTCGCAGATATCACTCGCCTGCTCCATCTTCATGTCCAGCTCATCCTCATTGAAGGTTTCAATCGTGATGATAACATAAATACCATCCTCAACATGCGGCGCACCGGCAAACTCCAGATATTCCGAGGTAGTGCGTACATTGGGATTATCCATATATTCAATACTCGTCGGCTCAATACCTGCTTTTATCAATTGCGGCACCACGCCTATAGCAGCCATCGGATCGTGGAAAATCGCCAGCATATCAATCTTATACGGCGGCAGCGGCTGCAGCTTCAGCGTTACCTGCGTAATAATACCCAGCGTACCCTCACTGCCGATAACGAGCTGCTCCATGCAATAGCCGGTGCTGCACTTTTTCAGCGGCGAGCCAAGGTCGACAATATCGCCATACGGCGTAACTATCTGCACGGCATAGACCTGATTGCGCGTTACGCCGTAACGCACAGCCTTGATACCGCCTGCGTTCGTCGCCAGGTTGCCGCCGATCTGGCAGCTGTCGCTGCTCGAAGGGTCGCCTGCATAAAGCAGGTTCTCGGCCTTCGCCGCAGCCTGAATATCCAGCGTGCGCACGCCAGCCTGCGCCACCATGTACAAGCCTTCCTTATTCAGCTCGATGATTTTGTTCAGGCGCTCCATCAAAAGCACCACGCCGCGCTTATCGGCAATCGAGCCGTCCACGATGCCCGTACCGCCGCCGCGCACCGTCAGCGGAATGAGGTACCTGTTGCACAGCTTCACCACACTGGCGATCTGCTCAGCATCGGCAGGCAGCACCACAACGTCAGGCAGATGAAAGCAGCGCTCGTCTGCCTCCTCATCCGTCTTATAGCGGTCCAGCGTATCTGCATCAGTTTTGACGTAGCCTTCACCAAGCAGCGCTTTCAATTCATCTATAAATTCAGGAGTTACAGAATTATAATTACTCATAAATCTTTACCTTTTTATATACCCTCTCTGCCTCGCCTGTGCCATTCGGGTACAAGCTCGGCCTCTCTCCCTAACGCTAAGACCCAATTTTTACAAGCTTGCGCAGTAAAAACTGTTGGTCGTGCTAACATCGCTTGCGATGGATAGGGAGAGCATTTTCGTCGTGCTCTTTTTACGATAGTATTTTTTAAAAGTCTCCCCTGTAAGGGGACAAGGTGAATTGCCCGAAGGGCAAGAGAAGGTGCCCTGGGGCAGATGTCGCTATAAGCGACAGAGGGGTATATGCGCTCTTACGCATTAAATACCTTGCCAGGGTTCAGAATAAGATTCGGATCCCACGCACGCTTAATTCTGCGCATCAGCTCCAGCTCTCCGGCAGGCGTAAACTCTTCCATATACGCCAGCTTCTTCGCACCAATGCCGTGCTCGCCAGCCAGACGTCCACCCTGAGCATAAGCATAGGCGTAAACCTCTTCGTGGAAGTCATGCACGATTTTTTCCCACGTTGCATCATCAAGGTCGCATTTGCACAGCACGATATGCAGGTTGCCGTCACCAATATGTGCATTGATTTTTACAGGGATTGGGAACGGATACTTGCTGCCGATATGCATAATCTCCTTAATCGTCGGCGCAATGCGGTCAACAGGCACAACAACGTCGTCAGTCAAAGACACCTTGCTGACGAGGCTGATGGATTCCTGACAGTTGCGGCGCATCGCCCAGATGCGGTCGTCTGCCTCCAAAACATCGACTGCACCGGCCGCCTCGCACAGCTCGTCGAGCTGCTCCATCTTCATATCCAGCTCATCCTCACTAAAGGTTTCCACCGTGATGATAACATAAATGCCATCCTCATAGTGCGGCGCACCCTTAAACTCGATATAATCAGCGCAGGCACGCACATAGGAGTTGTCCATATATTCCATGCTCGTCGGATTCAGACCAGCCTGCATAATCTTCGGCACCACGTCGAGAGCCTTGAACGGATCGTCGAACACAGCCAAAAGGTCAAAGCGATACGGCGGCATCGGCTGCAGCTTCAGGGTTACCTTGGTAATAATGCCCAGCGTACCCTCGCTGCCCATCACGAGCTGCTCCATGCAGTAGCCGGTGCTGCACTTTTTCAGGCGGCTGCCCACCTCCACGATTTCGCCGGTCGGCGTAACCATCTCCAGGCTGTACACCTGATTACGCGTAACGCCATAGCGCACAGCCTTGCTGCCGCCGGCGTTCGTCGCCAGATTTCCGCCGATCTGGCAGCTTTCCGCACTACAGGGGTCGCCTGCATACAAAAAGCCTGCTTCATTCGCCAGCTTTTGAATATCAATGGTACGCACGCCTGCTTCTGCAATGACGTACATTGCCTCCGTATTCATTTCAATAATTTTATTCAAACGCTCCATCAAGAGCACAATGCCGCCGCAGACAGCAATCGCGCCATCTGCCAGGCTCGTACCGCCGCTGCGCACAGTCAGCGGCACATTATATTTGTTGCACAGCTTCACAACTGCAGCAATTTCCTCAGCATTCGCCGGACGCACAACAGCCTCCGGCACGCGGAAACGACGCGGATCGTATTCCTCATCTGTCTTATACTGCTCCAATTTTTCCGGAGCCGTGAATACATTTGCTTCGCCTACGGCAGCACGCAGCTCCGCTAAAAACGGCTCGCTTACGGAATTGTATTCCTTCATTTTATTTCCCTCATTTCTCAAAGCATTCAAGAGACACGCTGTCTGTCAGCAGGCAGCATGAGACTTATCTAATTTACTATTATATTACAAAATACGCTGTTTGTCTGCTTTTTATGTAAGAGAAATTGGCAGCTGCAGCAAAAAGAGCCGCCGCACTTGCGTGCAGCAGCTCTCATTGTAGTTTTGATGAAATTAGAATTTACGTTGGTAGGAGATAGAAGCGATTTTGGTGAAGCTGTCATAAGCATGAGCTCTTGCATAAGCATCACCCTTAGCAGGATGACCTTCAAAGCTCAAATCGCCAACATCCATCCAGCCCAAGGCAACAGCAACAGTCTGCTTCTTATCGTTGTAACGAGCACCAAGAGAATAGGTACGACGATTACCGGTCGGTACTAAGAAGTCGCCGCCATCGAAAGGAATGGAGGACTGGTCATAAGCAAAGCCAGCCATCACTGCATACTTATCGCTGATGTTGTGCTCTACGCCGATAGCATAGCGCCAGCCGTTAGACCAGTTTTTAGGAGATTCAGCACTTACAGCTTGATTAGGAATGCCTATCAGAGATTTATCAAAGTAAACATTCAAAGCATCATAAGTACTCCAGTTAGTACGTGTAGCATTCAGCTCTACGCGAGTCTTCTTATCGAATTTATGGTTATAGCCAATAGACCAGCTGTCCGGCAGAGTTACTACGCCATAAGCATTACCGAAAACATCACCGCCGCCCATCAAATCAGGTTTAGTATTATAACCCTTCAAATCTGCTTCTAAGGAATGCTTAATACGGCTGCGGTAAACTACGCCAATTTCATTTTTATCATCAAACGTATAATTAGCAGCAGCATTCCAGCCTAAAGCATAGCTTTCGCCCTCAATTTGTGTAGTACCATCAACCGTAGCAATAGCGGTTGCTCCTGTAGGCGTTGTAACAGGCATTTTCATCTGCAGATTCTTTTGCAGTTCCAAGCCAACGTAGTTGATTTCTGCACCAACTGCTGCACTCCACTTTTTGTCGAACTTATGCGCATAGGTCGGGGTAACACTTACGCCGTTCAGCTTAGAGAAGAAAGCATTAGAAGATGCTTTGCTGCCACGCTCAAACTCGGATACCATCGCAAAGCGCGGGAAAGCACCGATGCCGAACCATTCTTTATCATTGATTTGCTTTACGTAGTAGCTGCCCACTGCCCAGCCAGCATGAACCACGTTTTTGCCAGCTTCAATTTCTGTACCAGCATCATCATAGAGCTTGTAGCTGCCATGCGGGCTCAGATAGGTAAAGCTGCTCTTCATAGCCTCACCCTTTACTTTGGTGATAGAAGCAGGGTTATAAGCAACGTTCGCAGCATCATCCTCTGCAAACATGCGCGCACCACCCATAGCTACGCCTTCAGCAGACCATTCGTTAATTGCAAAGCCTTCTGCGCCGGCAGCCTGCGGAGCAAGCAGAGCAGCAGCCAAGCCTAAAGCCAAAAAGTGTTTTTTCATTTTGAGTACATCCCTTCTCACATTTTTATTACCTGCTACTAATTGTAACAGATTCGTGACGGATGCGTACAAAATCTTTTAATCACTTGTTTTAATTACTTAATTAAACTTTCAAAAGAGCCTTTCTCATCCAGCTCCTCGCCGGCTGCCTTCGCCGCCTCACGGCGGGCAAAGTTGCGCTCCTGCAGTCTGCGCACCTCCTCCAGCGTCGGCACATTATCCTTCTCCCACGGCTGATACTGAATCGTCGTGCAGTGATGATACATAGCGTATCTGTCCTTAGCATCCGCTGCCGCCTCTGCTTCAGCCAGCGCCGCCCTTGCAGCCTCATTCATCGGGAAAGACTGGTACGCCTCTGCCAGCAGCAGCGCTGCCTTATGATAGTCCTCGGCAGCCGCCATGCTTTCAGCGATGAATTTCAACGCATGGAAGCGGTAGGCGTTCACGCCCTCGTTGCCCTTCTCGCTTTCGAGCATCGCTCTTGCCTCGGCCAAAGCCTTCTGCTCCTCGCCGCAGCCGCGCATAATCTCCAGTCTGCGTGCCCAGATTGCACCGCGGTCGGCACTGCGGAACACATGCTTATACTCGCGGCACAGCTTATACGCCTCGTCCAGATAAAACAGCGGCGCATCGCCCGTGCCTGTCAGCTGCCAGACAATCTGCGCAATATCACGCAGGCACAGCACCTTATGCTCTGCCTCGCTCAAGCCGAACTCCGGCGCATCGTTCATATCCGGCTGCACATCCTTCACCGTCGCCAGCACAGCCATTGCACCCTCAACATCCTTTAAAATCATCAGCATACGTCCCACGTTGCTGCGGCATTTCCAATCATCATAATCATTTATCAGGTTCAGCGGAATCGGATAATCACATTTCGCTACCTTCTGTACGTATTCCTGCCATTCTTGCTTTTGCATAATAAAATCTCCCGTTGTCTCATTCGCCCTTCAGCATTTTCAAAAATTCTGCTTCATCCAGCACTGTCACGCCCAAGGCCTGCGCCTTTTCGAGCTTGCTGCCGGCCTCGGCTCCGGCAATAACGTAATCCGTTTTTTTGCTCACGCTGCCGCTGACCTTGGCGCCCACATCCTGCGCCATAGTTTTAGCCTCGGCGCGCCCAAGCGTCGGCATCGTGCCGGTGAAGACCAGCGTTTTGCCAAAGAAGGGATTATCCTCGCTGCTGGCAGGCGCAGTGAACGTCATCGTCAGTCCTGCTGCCGCCAAGCGCTCCAGCAAATCGCGGTTCGTAGGCACGCTGAGCCACGTCACCACGCTCTCAGCAATTACAGCACCAATATCACGAATCGCTGCCAGCTGGTCTGCCTCTGCTGTCAGCAGGGCCTCCATGCTGCCAAATTCCACCGCCAGCGTTCTTGCCACCTTCGCGCCCACATGACGGATACCCAAAGCAAAGAGCAGCTTGTCCAGCTCATTCGCCTTGCTCGCAGCAATCGCTGCGAGCAGCTTGTCCGCTGACCTTTCGCCCATGCGCTCAAGCTTCAGGACATTCTCCTTCTTCAGGCTGTACAAGTCCGCTGCATCACGCACCAGACCAGCATCCAGCAGCGCATTGATAACAGAAGGACCGCAGCCCTCAATATTCATCGCCTCACGGCTGACGAAGTGAATCAGGCCCTCGCGTCCCAGCGCCGGACAGTGCGGATTCGTGCAGCGGATAGCTGCCTCCGCGCCCTTGCGCTCAACGCTCCAGCCGCAATCAGGACACTTCGTCGGTATCTCTACCTCTTTTTCTTCTCCCGTGCGCTTTTCCGTCACCACGCGCAGCACCTCAGGAATAATCTCTCCGGCCTTATTGATAAGCACCCTGTCGCCGATGCGGATATCCTTCGAGCGGATAAAATCCTCATTATGCAAGGTTGCACGGCTGACAACGCTGCCGCTCAGCTTCACCGGCGTCAGCACTGCCGTCGGCGTCAGCACTCCTGTGCGTCCCACGCGCCAGTCGATATCCTCCAGCGTCGTTTCGGCCTGCTCCGGCGGATATTTATAAGCCGTCGCCCAGCGCGGATCCTTGCCTGTTGCGCCCAAGATACGCTGCTGATAAACATCGTTGACCTTGATAACAGCGCCGTCAGTATCATAAGCAAGTCCCTGACGCAGCTCGTTAAAATCAGCAATATATTTAATTGCCGCATCTATATTTTCTACAACCTTATAGTTCTCGCTGACCTTGAAGCCATAGCGTGCCAGCGCTGCCAGCGATTCGCTATGCTTCTCCCTTGCGCCCTCGCCCACAAGATAATAGGCAAAAAAGCTCAGGCTGCGGCTGGCCGTCACCTGCGGGTCAAGCTGACGCAGGCTGCCCGCCGCCGCATTACGCGGATTGGCAAATTCGCTCTCGCCACGCTCTGCACGCTGCTCGTTGAGCTGCATGAAGGCATGACGCGGCATATACACCTCGCCGCGCACGTCTAAAAGCTCCGGCAGCGTTTCGCCCTCCGGCGCCTTAAGCACCAGCGGAATGCTGCGGATAGTGCGCACATTCGCCGTAACATTTTCGCCGACCGTGCCGTCGCCACGCGTAGCCGCACGCACCAGCCTGCCATTTTCATAAATCAGGCTGCACGCCAAGCCATCAATCTTCGGCTCCATGACGTATTCCACCTTGCTGCCCTCCGGCAGACCGCCTTTCACGCGCTCGTCAAAGGCACGCAGCTCCTCCGCGGAAAATACGTTGCCAAGGCTAAGCAGCGGCTCCAGATGGCGCACCTCGGTAAACTGCGAGGACGCACGGCCACCCACGCGCTGCGTCGGTGAATCGGCAGGCACGCTGTCAGGATACTCTGCTTCAATTTCACGCAGACGCACCATCATCCGATCATACTCGGCATCAGTAATCTCTGGCGCGTCCAGCACGTAATATAAATATTCATTATGACGGATTTCCTTGCGCAGGCGCTCTGCCTCCGCCAAATCCGCTGCTCTTGTATCAGCAAATAAATCCATTTCTGCCATAATTCTCTCTCCTAAACCTCAGTCAAGCCTGCTTAATTTACAGCATCAGATTTTTTCCAGCACTGCGTACTTCGTCAGCAGACTGCGGATGCCGCCACCGGCAAAGGCCACCTTGACCTCCTGTCCGCCCTCGTCATCCTTGGCGCTGACAATCGTGCCCGCGCCCCATTTTTTATGGTTAACCTTATCGCCGACATGGAAGCGTGCCACAGCACCCTCCGTCTTCGGCGTAAAGCTTTCCTTCGGCTGCAGGAACCAATTGCCTGCCACAACCTTCGCCTTCGGCTTCGGTGCTACATCACGCAGCACTACGCGGCGCTGCACCTCCGGGCGCTTATAGGTATCAATAAGCGTTCCGGGAATTTCCTTAATAAAGCGCGACTCCGGATAGAACATCGGCTGACGGCCATAGAGCATACGCATCCTGCTGTTACTGATGAACAGATGCTTCTCCGCACGCGTAATGCCTACATAGCACAGGCGACGCTCCTCCTCAATCTCATTTTCATTGAGCAGAGTGCGTGCGTGAGGAAAGATGCCCTCCTCCAGACCAACGAGGAACACCGTCGGGAATTCCAGACCTTTAGCAGAATGCAGCGTCATCAAGGTCAGCGCATCATCGCCCAGCTCCGCATCATCAATATCCGCTACAAGCGCAACATCGGACAGGAAGGCCTCCAGCGTTGCCTCCTCGCCGTCACGCGCAGATTTTTCCGCAAAATCCTCTGCTACACGCAAAAACTCCTGCAGGTTTTCGATACGGCTCTTATCCTGCGGACTATCGCTGCTCTCCAGCTCTGCCAGATAGCCTGTTTTGTCCAAAATATCCTCCACGAGCTGCTTCACCGGCGCCTCAGCTGCCTCGCCCATCAAATCAAAAAGAATCTCGCTCAGCTCGTCCAGCTTATTAGCAAAGCGGCTGCTGAGTCCCGGAACATCTCCGGCATTCGAAACCACCTCGAACAGGCTCTGCTCGCTGCCTGCCGCATAAGCCTGCAGCTTGCCCAGCGTCGCATCACCGATACCACGGCGCGGCACGTTGATAATACGCAGCAGCGACAGGCTGTCGTGCGGATTAAAAATCAAACGCAGATAAGCGAGAATATCCTTAATCTCCTTGCGCTCATAGAACTTCAGGCCGCCGACCATGCTGTAGGGAATACCGCTCTTAATCAAGGTTTCCTCGAAAACACGCGACTGCGTATTCGTGCGGTAAAGCACAGCCATATCGCCCAGCTTGGCGTTTTCCTTCTGCTGCAGCTCCTGCACGCGCTCAACAACGAAGCGCGCCTCGTCATGCTCGTCTGTCGCTTCATATCTGGTAATCAGCGAGCCTGTATTATTATTCGTCCACAGACTTTTCGGCTTGCGTCCGGTGTTATAGTCAATCACGGCATTCGCTGCATCAAGAATAACCTGCGTGCTGCGGTAGTTCTGCTCCAGCTTCACCATCTTCGCTTCCGGATAATCCTTTTCGAAGTCCAAAATATTGCGGATGTCTGCACCGCCAGCCATAAATGCTTTGGTCAGCATCGCCCACCACGCAGATATTGTGATGCTTAGCTGCGAGAATCTTCGTCAGCAGATACTGCGCATGGTTGGTGTCCTGATACTCGTCGACCATAATATAATCAAATTTATCCTGATACTTGTTGCGTACCTCTTCGTTCTCCTTGAAAAGACGCAGCGTCAGCAGCAGCAGGTCGTCGAAATCGACAGCGTTATTAGCCTCCAGCTTCTTTTGA
>URVO01000011.1 GCA_900551335.1 uncultured Phascolarctobacterium sp. | reverse complement strand
TAAGAACCATTTTAAAGGCGTTGATTTCAGTGTTGATGCGAAGCTGGCGGATAAGTGGAATACCTTTGGTGGCTTTGAATGGCTGAATGCGAAGCAGGAGAAAACTACGAAGGCTAAATTTGACGGTCTGCCGACGCATGGTTCTGCTAAGTGGAGCGGTGTGTGGGGCTTAGAATACAAGCCTGATGAGGATACCAGCTTTACCAGCCGATTGAGCTATACGGGTACAGGCAAATATGTAATTAATCAGACTGCAAAGGTGCTCGATATTCCTTCTCACGTTACTTTGGACTTGTTTGCAAGCCATAAGGCAAGCATTAATGGTGTGCCTGTGAAATTTATTGCAGCTTGCTACAATGTTGCTAATGATAGCCATTGGATTGCGCAAGCTGGTCAGAATAATAAATTCATGCTCAACAATCCGCGTTCCTTCATGCTTTCCGCAGAATTTGAATTTTAATTAAGCTCATCATACTCATCTCTATTTTATATACGAAAACAGCAGCTAAAACACTTTGGTGTTGCAGCTGCTGTTTTCTTTTTACAGCTGTGAATTAAGAAAGTAGATTTTGCAAATTTGCCATATCTAACACTCACTGAAGTGATATAATATATTAATAAGAAGCCTATTTCTTAACGATTATTTTCGCAGGAGGTGCGTATTATGGCAAGATTTACTTTACCGCGTGACATTTACTATGGTGCTGGTGCTATCAGTGAGCTGAAGGTGCTCAAGGGGCACAAAAAGGCGATGATTTTTACCGGTGGTAGCTCGATGAAACGTGGCGGCTTTTTACAAAAGGTGGAAGATGTACTGCATGACATTGGCATGGAGACGCAGCTTTTTGAAGGTATTGAGCCTGATCCGTCTATTGAAACTGTTTTTCGTGGTGCAGAAGCCATGCGTGCCTTCGAGCCGGATGTAATTGTGGCTATCGGCGGCGGCTCTCCGATTGATGCGGCTAAGGCGATGTGGGTATTCTATGAGCATCCGGAGAAAACCTTTGAGGATATCAAGGACCCGTTCACGATTCCCCCGCTGCGTAACAAAGCGATTTTCGTAGCTATTCCGTCCACGAGCGGCACAGCGACAGAGGTAACCGCCTTCTCCGTTATTACTGATTATAAGACTGATATTAAATATCCGCTGGCTGATTTTGAAATTACCCCGGATATTGCAATTTTGGATACAGATATTCCGCTGACCATGCCGAAGAAGCTCACGGCGCATACGGGCATGGACGCCCTGACACATGCTATTGAGGCCTATGTTGCTACGGCTCGCAGTCATTTTTCGGATGCCCTGGCGCTGCAGGCTATCAGCGACATTTATGATAGCATTGTTGCCAGCTACTATGGCGATAAGGCAGCGCGTGAAAAGATGCACATTGCTCAATGCCTTGCAGGTATGGCTTTCTCCAATGCGCTTTTGGGCATTGCGCATAGCTTGGCACATAAAACTGGCGCTGTCTTCCACATTCCGCATGGCTGCTGCAACGCAATTTTGCTACCGTCGGTCATCGAGTTCAATGCGAAGGAGTGCGCTGAGCGTTATGCAGCGATTGCCCGCCACATCGGTCTGCCCGGCAAGACAGATGAGCAGCTGACGAATGCGCTCGTCGATTCCATAAAAGAGCTGAATAAGAAGCTGGAGATTGCACAGACCTATAAGGAAAACGGCGTGAGTGAAGAAGTTCTGCAAGAACATGCAGATGCTATCGCTGCTAACGCAGTGCTTGACCCCTGCACGAGCTCCAATCCGCGTAAGATTGACAAGGAGCAGATGAAGCAGGTTCTGCTGTGCGCTTACTATGGCACGCCTGTAACCTTCTAAGAACACTATAACGTATAAATTAAAAGCAGCAGCTATCTCAAACGGAGGCAGCTGCTGTTTTTTCTTGACTTTGAGCGTACTCTAGGTGCTATGCTATAATAAAGTAAAATGAAAGGGAAGATGAGCATGAACAGAAAAGCAAGCTTTTTACTGATTATATTATGTCTCGTGGCGGCGTTGGGCGGCTGTGCGCAAAATGCTGAACGTGAAGATGCGGGCAGTGACGCTGCTGTGGCGATTACGCATATACGCCAGCTTGTTGCGTCAGATAACAAAACCGCGCGCACTATTATGTGGGAGGGCAAGGTGAAGCAGCCGTATACGCTGGAATATCGTAAGCAGGGCAGCCGCGACAGCCGGAGCGTGCAGGCTGTCGACAGCAGCTTTACGGATAAGGACAGCGTTATCCAGTACATTGCCCGCCTCGACAGCCTTGCGCCGGAAAGCACGTATGAGTACCGCATTAACACAGCAAAAAATAAGGGCCAATGGCACAGGCTGCATACGGAGGATGGCGCTGGCTTCACCGCCTTAATCTTTCCTGATTCGCAAAGTGCTGATTACAGCGGCTGGCAGCAGCTGGCGCGTGCTGCGTATCAGCGTCATCCGGATAGCGCTTTTTACGTCAATATGGGTGATTTGGTGGATAACGGTCAGGATGCCAGCCAATGGCGGGCGTGGTTCAACAGCGTGAGCGTGTTTAGCGATGCTGTGCCGCTGGCGCCGGTTATTGGCAACCATGAGGCGTATAGCCTGGAGTGGAAGGAGTGCCTGCCTGCGAGCTATACGCATCTGTTCAACGTGCCGCAGAACGGTCTGGCAAAATATCCGAACCAGTTTTACAGCTTTGATTATGGACCGGTGCATTTCGTCGTGCTGGATACAAATTTCCCAGAGATGAAAAATTTCCAGCCTGATTTGTTGGCAGATGAGCTGCAATGGCTGGAAGGTGATTTAGCGGCGAGCAGGGCGAAGTGGAAGGTGGTGCTGATGCACCGTGATATCTTCCTCTACGGCTTTGGACCGGAGTCGGGGCGCGAGCAGACGCAGACGCATTTTCTTGATTTCAGCTATCAGCTGCTGCCTGTCTTTGAAAAATACAAGGTGGACGCAGTGCTGACAGCGCATCTGCATACCTACCGCCGCCGTGTGCCCTTGCAGAACTTTGCGCCTGCTCCGCAGGGCGCCGGCATCACCTATATCCTGACGGGCGTGGCCGGAGATGTGCGCTATCCAAAGCTGTGGGGCGAGTTTGCTTGGGACGCAGCGACAGCGCCGAAGCCGGAAACGGCCAACTATATGACGCTAAAGGCCGATGAACAGGCCTTGGAGTTTAAAGCCTTTCTGCCGGATGGCAGGCAGTTTGACGAGGTGAAATTAACTAAATAAGCCAAAAATGGCTGCCGCTGGATGAATGCGACAGCCATTTTTTGCTTATTCTTCGATATAAGCGGCGGTAATTACGCCGGTGTAGCAGGTGTGCCAGTCGCCTGCGCCATACCATTTAGCGCCCAGCTCCTTATCGAACTTGTCGGACTCTATGGTGTAGTGCTCAACGATTTTGCATTCCAGATGCAGGCCGCAGCCTTTGATAACAGGCACGCTGACGGTTGCGCCGGGGCTTGTCTCTAAGCCGGCCTCTGCGAATTTGTCCATATCACGGCCGGATTTGGTGCCGCACAGAGCGACGGCCTTGGCAAAGCCCTCGTTAACGGGGAAGCTGACGGTGAATTCCGGATTAGCGTCAATCAGCTCTTTTGTGTAGCGGCTTTGGCGAACCATGACGGTGAAGGTGGGAGCGCCCCATTTAAAGCCCAGGCTGCCCCAGCCGATGGTCATCGTGTTTTGCTTGCCGCCAGCAGCGGTGGTTAAGAATGCACCCTTAGAAAGAGTTTTTAAAATTGCTTCGCCTTGCTCAAAGGCGTTGATTTTTTTCATAGTCATAAAAAAGACCTCCTCATAGCATTTGCTGTACAAGAATATTATACAACGAATGCTGTGGGGAGGTGTAAATTTTTTGTGCTATTAATCAAGCTCGATTAGTTCGTACTTGTCATTGCCCATTTTCAGCTCGCGCATAGCAGTGAGCTGGTGCAGGCCATGACGGCTTTCCATGCGCTCCACGAGGTCATGGTTGCTTTCCTTAGCATAGACGAGGTCGACAGAAGCCTGGTCGATAGCCAGCAGGTCGGTAGAAGCGAGGATGCCGATATCAGGAATGGTCGGCTCTGCTGCGCTTAAGCCGGCGCAGTCGCAGTCAACGGACATGCGGCGCAGGACGTTGATATAAACGATATGCTTGCCGAAGAAGTCGATGGTGGCCTTGGCGGATTCAGCCATATTTTCCATGAGCAGCTCCTTGCCGGGCCATACGTTCCAGTCCTCGGGCAGGTTGTCCTTATCCACGCCGTGAACCTGTGTCTTGCCGATGCGGCCGTCTGCGCAGCCGATTGCCAGATTTTTCATGGAGCCGCCGAAGCCGCCCATGGCGTGACCCTTGAAGTGCGTCAGCACAAGCATGGAGTCGTAGTTGACGATGTTTTTGCCCATGGAAACCTCTTTGAAGTGCTTGCCGTGGCGGACGGGCAGATTAACTGTGCCCTCTGCGTCCATGATGTCGACAGGGCAGAACGTCCAGCCGTTGACCTTTAGCGTTTCCAGAT
This sequence comes from uncultured Phascolarctobacterium sp., assembly GCA_900551335.1. Lineage (GTDB taxonomy): Bacteria > Bacillota > Negativicutes > Acidaminococcales > Acidaminococcaceae > Phascolarctobacterium_A. The sequence continues at coordinate 12,922 of URVO01000011.1, read as the reverse complement.
GCTCTTCGGTGGTCTAACGGTCGCCCTGATAGAGCGTGTTGGTTTCTACGATGGTGCTGTTGGGGATTTGCTGCTGCAGCGCTTTGACCAGCTCGCGCGGCAGAATGTTGGGCCCGTGCTTTTCGCCGGTGTGCAGCTTGATAGCTACCTTGCCGTAAATACTTTCGTTGATTAAGTCATATAATTTGATGAGATGCTCTGCATCAATATGCTTGGTGAAATATACTTTGGCGTGAGAGCCTGCGCCCTCTGCTGTTTTGATTACTCTCTGGCTGCCGACTACGGGAGCCTGTGCAAATGCTTTAGCCAAGTTCAATGCGCCTCCTGCTGCTAAACCTACGGCAGCAACGCCAGCGGCTTTAAGAAAATCGCGTCTTTTCATGTGTGCTACCTCCTGTAAATTACTCAAATATATTTTACTGCTTGTAGTATAGTTTAAGTCAAGAGAATTTTTGGAACTTATTTACTATGAGGGAAGATATCACTGAAGGTGACAGTGGGTTTATTTCAGCTTGTTATATTCCTCTGCATCCACAGGCTCGCACCATTCGTTCTTACTGTTTTCACCCGGAACATCAATAGCCAGATGTGCGAACCAGCTGGTCGGTGCGGCGCCGTGCCAATGCTTAACTCCGGCGGGGATGTTGACTACATCACCGGCATGCAGCTCGCGGGCAGGTTGGCCCCACTCCTGATAATAGCCACGGCCACCAGTAACAAGCAGAATCTGGCCACCGCCCTTGTCTGCGTGATGGATATGCCAGTTGTTGCGGCAGCCTGGCTCAAAGGTTACGTTACCAATAACAACCTGGTCGAGAGAGAGCATATTCAGATAGCTCTGGCCGACAAAATATCGTGCATAGGCGTCATTTTTAGAGCCCATGGGGAAGACGGTAGAAAACTGTTCTTTTGTCATTTTTGTTACTTCCTTTGCAAATGTAGTATTGATATCGGACAGGCTGCCTAAGGCTACGCCTGTAGCAGTCATAGCGGCTGCTTTAAAGAGGTCGCGTCGTTTCATGTGTGCCTCCTTTAATAACTATTAGTTTTGCGTTTTCTTTACCCAGCTGGTGATTTCACCTTGGGAGTTTTTCGTGCTGCTGCCGGACAGACACAGATAATCGGTGAATTTAGCGCCCTGTGCTCTTGCTTCGAGGTCGCTCATGCAGCGTTGTACGCCGCCGCCGCCGTGGGTGAAGAAGGGCGCAACCTTTTTACCGCTCATTTTATAGGTGTCAATGAAGGTTGCCACAGGCATCGGCATGCTGCCCCACCAGTTCGGATAGCCAAGATAGATGGTGTCATATTGCTCGAAGTCAGCGATTTTGGTGCTGATGGCAGGACGTGCACCGGCTGCCTGCTCAGCTTTGGCTTTGGCAACAGTAACGCTGTAGGTTTCGGAATACGGCGTTGCCGGAACGATTTCTACGATGTCGCCGCCGACCTGCTTATGGATTTCTTCAGCAACAGCTTTGGTGTTGCCGCTCCAGGAAAAATATGCTACGAGAATTTTTTTACCGTTATTATTCATTGCTTGAGATGCTCCTTCGTTTGTAGATTGTTTTACATCTGGCTGAGGTGCGTCAGCCTTGGCTGTTTTGTCAGAGCCGCAGCCTAAGGACAGCATGGCAAGGCCTGCCAGAGCAAATGCAGATTGTTTTAAAAAGTCGCGACGTTTCATGGTTGTTCCTCCTTGTGTTTACCGTTAATTTTAGCTAGCATTGTTAAAAAAGCGATGACGGTTAAGCTGCCAAGACAGCTGCCTCCACAGCTGCCGCAGACGCCCGTGCAGTAAGGCAGGGTCTGCGCTGTATATGGCGCAACCCTGGTGAAGAGCTGCGGTACAGCTTTTGTAATAGCCTGGGGCAGGAGGATGACTGCAGCTGCGCTGCCACCAAGAGCAAGGCTGCTCAGCTTGTCGCTTGGAAGTGCTTTATTAGTTTGTTTTGCCATACTCATCAGTCTCCTTTCCCAGATTGCTTTGATAGCAGATGGCCTTTTTTGGACAGTTATGGGCGCATTTGCCGCAGACGATGCACAGGCTGCGTTTAATTTGCGCCTTGCGCTCAACCATAGTAATGGCACGCATGGGGCAGCCATGTTCACATTTTGTGCAGCCAACGCAGGCTGCTTTGCGTACCTGCATATTGAAGGCGCCAGGAATGAATCGTCCTAAAAGGTGGAAGAAAGAATTATATGTACCAACAGGGCAGAGCAACAAACAATAGCCGCGGCCGCCTTTTGTGAATAAGCCGAAGAATATGTTTGCCAGAAAGAAGGTGGCAAAGAGGGACGCAAGGCTATTGAGCAGCTGCCCTGTGATAAACAGGTTGACGAAAATTTCCAGGGAATAGTAATTACAGTAGATGCAGGGCAGGCCGAAGCCGAGCCAGATAGAAAAGAGAAAGCCGACAAAAAAGCCGTAGCGCAGTGGCAGAATAGGCACGAGCGTTGGCCAGTCAATTTTATATTTATCTGGCAGCAGGCTGCCTAAAAATTCGCTGAAGGCGCCAGCAGGACAGAGCCTGCCGCAGAACAGCGGGCCGAACCACAGCGAGCTTACAGCCAACAGCAGACAGAAGAAAAGCGAAATGGGGCTTGCGTACTGCCAATCGCCGGTGACGATGCTTGCCAGTGGTATGCGGGCGCAGGGCACGTGTATAGAGCTGAAGCTTGTATCGACGAAGAAGGTGCTCGCAAGCTGGTTGAACAGCATGAAGGGCTCGTAAAAGAGCACAAAGCCGAGAAGATAACTAGCGACGCGCCGTAGGTTATAAGCCGGATTCTGCATTGGTGATCGCTCCTTTGTTAGTGTAATACTTAGAGATAACTCTAAGTCAATAAGCTTGTTTTAGAAAACTATAGCTTACGTCTGCTATAGGCTTAGCGCTTAAGCAGATAGCGGATAATGACAATGCTCACCTCATAGAGCAGAATCATCGGCACGGCGAGCAGAGTCTGCGTGATAATATCAGGCGTGGGCGTGATAACTCCGGCGATGATGAAGGCGACCAGGATAACGTGGCGCTGGAATTTCATCAAGAGCCTGGAGCTGATGAGGCCCAGATAAGCTAGCAGCGTGAGAATCACAGGCACGGTGAAGGCAAAGCCGAAGGGAACAACCAGCATAAGCAGAAAGTCCAGGTAGCTTTCCATAGAAATCAGCGGATTGACCTTGCCTGCGGCAAAGCCGAGAAAAAATTCCAGGCCGCGCGGAAAGACGAAGCTGTAAGAAAATAACATGCCTGCGATAAAGAGCAGTAGCGCTAGCGGAAGGCAGATGAGCGTGAATTTGCGCTCACGCCATGTCAGCGCCGGGCGGACGAAGGCGTAGAGCTCATAAAGCATGAAGGGCGAAGCAAGCAATAGACCGCTGAGCAGTGCTACCTTCATATAAATCATGAAGGCTTCGGCAGGGCGCATATAATACAGCTCCTTCGCAGCGCTTGTGAGCACGTCCATGATGTCCTGCAAAAAATAGACGCTGCTAGCAGTGCCAATAACTAGGGCAGCAAGAGCCTTGAGCAGGCAGCTGCGCAGCTCCACCAGATGTTCTGTGAGCGTCATGTCCTTATCGAGCGGCGCTTCGTAAGGCAGATAATTATTTTGCTTGTCCGGCATCATTTTGTTCTTCTGCCTTGGCTGCGGGGAGCGCTTCCTTGCTGGGGTCAGCTTCGTTTACGGCCTGCTTGAACTCACGCATACTTTTGCCTAAGGCCTTACCGATATCCGGCAGTTTGCCTGGACCGAAGAAAATTAAACCAATAACGAGAATGAGAAGTAATTCTGGTAAACCTAAACCAAACATGTGACAACCTCCTTGAATGATAATGCTTATAGTAGAATTATATTTCCTAGAGCTGACTCCGATTCAAGTGCCCTTCTAAAGAAAATTATAGCTTGCGATTGTTGCTATCGGTCAAGAGCTTTTTACAAGCTGTGACCTAAATCATAGGCAGCCTGCGGATAGGTGGTTTTCAAAATATCCTTGCGGGTTTTGCAGTTAGTGGCGAGCACAGTGCCACGGTTTTGCCAACGCATATAGCTCGAGAGAGTGGCGTAATATTTATTCAGGCACTCCATCGTCCAATCCAGATTGCTGCCTGCTGCCGCAAGCAGCACGCTCTGCTTGCCGCTGATACGTCCTGTCCGTGCGTAAAATCTATCAATGCAGGTCTTGAGCTGCGCGCTGACGTGCCAGTAATAAACGGGCGTAATGAGCGCGATTAAATCTGCGTTGACGAGGCGCATAATCAAATCATTTTCGATGTCGTCCTTCTGTACGCAGGGACCATTCATGCCGCAGGCGTCACAGCCCTGACAGGGATGAATGTCATGAAAGGCGGCGTCGAAGCGGAACACATTGTGTCCCTTGCTTTCTGCGCCCTTGATAAACTCTTCTGTAAGAACAGAGGTGGTGCCGTTTCTATGCGGACTGCCAGTTAAAACTACGATATTCATATTCTGCCTCCTATTTGATGCTCTGACCAAGCTTTAAGGCTTGGTTGGGAAAATCACTGCGTTCAATGCTATAGCGTGAGCCACAGCCGTAGCCGAGAACCATGCCTAAATCCTGCCACTGCATATATTTCACTAAGGTCTGATAATGCTCAATGAGGGCTTCAAACGTCCAGTTCGCACTGTTGTAGGCGGTGGTGAGCAGCAAGGATTTTTTGCCGTCGAAGCTGCGCACGTGGGAATAGAAGCGGTCGAGTACTGTTTTGAGCTGCGTGGACATGCCGTAATAATAAAGCGGCGTGATGAGTACGATGATGTCTGCCTTGAGCAGCTCTGGCATGAGCTTTTGCTCAATGGCATCGTTTAAAATACATTTGCCGTTACGGTTGCAGGCATTGCAGGCGCGGCAGGGATGAATATCCTCAAAGGCAGCATTGAAACGGAAGACATGATGACCGTTTTGCTGCACTCCTTCAATAAATTTATCAGCCAGCAGGGCAGAGGTACCTGCTCTATGCGGACTGCCGGTGATAACAACAACGTTCTGCTTGCCGTCAGCAGCCTGCGGAGCTGACTCTGCTATAGGAGCAGTTTCTGGTACAGACTTTGTATTCAGCATATTGATAGCGGCACCGCTGGAGAGTACAGTGCCGAAGCCTGCTACGGCAACCTTGATAAAATCTCGTCGGTTCATAGTAAGTTCCTCCTCACAAAAAACATAAAAAGAAAAGGCAGATAACGCTCTGTTATCTGCCTAAAATTATATAGCTTGCAGGGAAAATGTCTAATACTTATATTGGCGCTTATTCTATGCTTAAAAAGCATTTTGCGAACTGAAGAAATTTTTGCAGTGCGAGGCTTTGCTGTCTGTCACGACGCCAAACAAGCAGAATGTCGCTATGCAGTGCAGGGGTAAGTGGGCGATAGGTAAAACGCTTCTCGTCGAGCAGAGGCATTTGGACGGAGATGCCATAATAACCGCACTGCTCAACAAAGACGGCAGTATTGGCTAAAAGATTACTGTTGCCAATAAAACGCATCTTAGTAATGTCACCGCTGAGCCAGTTGAAAATTTCGCTGCGTGCCTGTAGGCGTGCAGGCAAAATTATGGGTAGACCGCTTAAATCGCTGGCAGTGATGGCGTTCTTGCTGGCGAGAGGCGCATCACTGCGCATGAGTACGCACCAGGTTTCTCTGATGGGCAGGCGCAGGTAGTCGTAGTTCGTCGTATCGACAGGAGCCTGCAGGATGGCGACGTCTAAAAGGCCTTTGTCAAGCTTATCGTGCAAAAGGTCAGAAGAGCTTGTGAAAAGCTCAAAGCTTACAGCAGCGTACTGCTTTTGAAAACCGCCGATAAGCTTGGCGAGTACCTCTGTGGCCTGGTATTCGCCTGCGCCCATAGCAATGCTGCCAGCGAGGTTGTGTTCCTGTTCCTGAATGTCGAGCGTAGTTTTTTCCACCATATTCAGGATTTCGCGGGCGCGTTCAACGAGGAATTGCCCCGATGGCGTGAGCGCAAATTTATGCTTGTCACGGTCGAAAAGCTTGACGCCCAGCGCTGTTTCCAGTTGCATGAGCTGCCTGCTTAAAGTAGGCTGCGTGATGTGCAGAACTTCAGCTGCTTTAGTGATATTTTTTTCGTGCGCGACAGTCAGAAAATAGTTGAGAATACGAAAGTTCATAGCGTCGGCTCCTTTCTATTGATATGCTTGTAATTTTTGTCATTATTCTGACGCGGCCTTGCTGATTATGCAAAAAAAGCATGCAACGGCAATTATTATAGGTATTGGACGCGTATTTAGACTGTTAGTATAATTATCGGTGAAGGGTAAATCCTGTTTTACATAATAATGTCTGCAAGGAGGTTTACTATGAAAAAAATTTTGGCTTCTACAGCTTTAAAGTAAATTTTAGTATAGAGCACTAATTAAGGTAACTGTAAATCCAGCAAGAGAAAAAGCTTCTTTGGATAATACAAGAAATTAAGCTTTTTTTAGTTTAATACTTCGAGCAGGCTCTAAGTCAAGAAAAAATAGCAGTTCGAAAATTTTGTTCTTGACTTAGAGTTAACTCCCAATAGTATATTATTTTCAGTGAAAGATAAGGAGGAATATACCTATGAAAATAAGTAAACGATTAAAAAATACTTTGCTGCTTATGGCTTGTGGTGCTGTTATGACTTGTGGAAGCACTGCTTTAGCAGCGCAAGATGTGAACGCGCCGAGCAAGGCACCTGCGGAAACGATTAAAGCAGAGAAGCTTTCTAATGTCTGGGATAAAACCTTTGCGGAAAACAAAAATGTCAACCACCATAAAGTAACATTCCATAACCGTTATGGCATTACGCTCGTGGCCGATATGTATACGCCAAAAACAATGAAAAAAGGCGATAAGCTGCCCGCGATAGCTGTTGCCGGGCCTTACGGCGCTGTGAAGGAGCAGGTCAGCGGACGCTATGCGCAGGAGCTGGCAGCACGTGGCTTTTTAACTATCGCCTTCGACCCTTCCTTTACAGGTGAAAGCGCAGGCGCACCGCGCAATACGACGTCGCCTGATATCAATACTGAGGATTTTTCCGCAGCCGTGGACTTCCTTTCCGTGCAGGAAAATGTAAATCCTGAGCAGGTGGGCATTCTTGGTATCTGTGGCTGGGGCGGCTTTGCGCTGAACGCTGCGGCTATGGATACGCGCATTAAGGCGACAATTACATCGACAATGTACGACATGACGCGCGTCATTGCTAACGGCTATTTTGATTACGAAAAGGATGCTGCTACGCTGAAAAAGGAGCGTAAGGCTTTGCGTAAGCAGGTCAACGAGCAGCGTACCATCGACTATAAAACAGGCACTTATAAAATGGCTGGCGGCGTACCGACAGAAGTTGACGAAAAGACGCCTGTGTTTGTGAAGGATTATCACGATTATTATCAGGAAAAACTTGGTTATAGCCCGCGTTCCTTTGGTTCGACGACAGGCGCGACGCGGAGTTCGCTCACTGCGTTTATGAATATGCCGTTGCTCTCCTACAGTGACGAGATTGAAAACGCAGTTCTGATGATTCATGGCGAAAAGGCACATTCGCGTTATTTCAGTGAAGATGCTTTTAAAAAGCTGCAAGGAAATAATAAAGAGCTTTTGATTATTCCGGGGGCAGTACATACAGATTTATATTACAAGATGGACATAATTCCCTTTGATAAGATTGAGGCGTTTTATAAGCAATATCTGAATTGAAAATTAGCATAACAGGCTGCTGCTTGAGAAATTTTTCTTGAGCAGCAGCTTTTTGCGTGCGCCTCTCTCCTAGACAAGGTTGTGCTTCCGTGTTATATTATGTAGTACATAAAGATACAAAAAGAAATGAGGGAGTGCATTGCTGAAGGGAATTTTCTTAATCGTAGGTGCAGCGACCTGCTGGGGCATGGGCGGCGTTGCCGGACAGTATTTATTTCAATATCATGAGGTTGATTCCTTTTGGCTGTGCATGGCGCGCCAGATTCTTGCGGGCCTGTTATTCCTGCTTTATGCAGCGCTGGTGCAGAAGCAGGATATTTTTGATATCATCAAAAAGAATACGTGGGATATTGTGGAGTTTTCCTTCCTTGGTATCCTTGGTGCGCAGCTGGGCTTTTATTATACTATCAGCCTGTGCAATGCAGCGACGGCGACGGTGCTGCAATATATGGCGCCGATTTTCGTTATGGTGTGGATGAGCTATAAGGCAAGGCGCTGTCCGGAGGGACGCGAGCTTATCGGCATTGTGGGTGCGCTGCTCGGCGTGTTCCTCATCGCGACGCATGGCAGCCTTGATAGTCTGGCAATTTCGCCGATAGCGCTGTTTGTCGGCATTCTTTCGGCGCTTTCCTATGCTTATTACAGCATTAAGCCGGGCGAGCTGCTCAAAAAATATACGGCGCCGACGCTTATCGGCTGGGGCCAGCTGATTTCTGGCCTGAGCCTGATTGTGGTCAGCAATCCGTTTGCACCCGTGGGCACGTGGAACATGAGCGCATATTTGGCCTTCATTTATCTGCTCTTGGGCGCGACGATTGCCAGCTATGCCTTCTATCTGGCAGGCCTGAAGATTGTCGGACCGACGAAGGCGAGCCTGATTTCCTGCGCCGAGCCGCTGGCTTCGATTATCTCCGTCGTGCTGCTGCTCGACACGAAGCTGCTGCTGCCTGATTATATCGGTATGGGCTGTATAATTTTTACCGTTTTATTATTGTCACTGCCGAAAAAGTAAAGCATTTTTCACACAATTTATGGTACAATAAAGATATACAAGCATGGCATAAAAGCTATGCGCGTGTCTGAATTGCAACGGAGGTGTGGTTATGTCTTTAGTAGATTACAAGTATCATTATGGTCATGGCTATAAAAACTTTTCCTTGGATAACGAGCATGTCATAGGCGAGCTGAAAACACAGCCCTTTGCGCAGATTCCTGATTTGAAGGTAGCAGTGCTGGATGCGCTTTATCATCCGATTGGCAGTGCGCCGATAAATGAGCTGGTGCGTCCGGGCATGAAGATTGCTTTTATTTGCAACGATTCGACGCGTGTAGCGAATACGCATGATTTTATGCCGATTCTGGTCAACGAGATGAACAAGCTGGGCGTGAAGGATGAGGATATGCATATCGTCTTTGCGTTGGGTACGCATCGCCTGATGAGCCACGAGGAAATGGTAGAGCAGGTGGGCGAGGACGTTGCCGGACGCTTGGCAATGTATAACAGCGACTGCAAAAAGCAGGAGGATTTTGCGTATTTTGGCGAAACCTCCTTTGGTACGCCTGTGTGGCTGAATAAGCAGATTTGCGATGCTGACCTTGTTATCCTTACGGGTACAGTTGTTTATCACTTCTTCAGCGGCTTCGGCGGCGGACGCAAGGCCGTGCTGCCGGGCGTGGCGGCAATGGAGACTGTGCGCAAAAACCACAGCCTGATGATGCAGCCGGGTGCACAGCTGGGCAAGCTTGACGGCAACCCTGTTTATGAGGACCAGATGGAGGGCGTGGCGCTGTTTGCGAAGGAGCATAAGCTGTTTTTGTTCCACAGCATTCTTGACGCGCAGCACAACTTCCTGAAGGTGTTCGCAGGCGATTGGCGCTTGGCTCACCGTGAGGCGTGCAAATTTGTGGAGCAGGTTTACGGCGTGCCCGTGGACGAGCCTGCGGATATTGTTATCGCCAGCTGCGGCGGCTATCCGAAGGATATAAATATTTATCAGCTGCAAAAGACGATGGACAACGCTTGGTGCGCAGTGCGCGACGGCGGCGTGGTCATCATCATCGGGGAATGCGAAGAGGGCAGCGGCAGTGCGGCGCTGGAAAAAGCGCTGGAGGAGAATCCTTCTCCCGATGCTATCAAGGCCGAGCTGGAGAAAAATTTTGTTATCGGTGCGCATAAGGCTTTCGCAATTACACGCCTGATGAAGAAGGCAAAGTTTATCCTTGTGTCTGCGCTGGATAAGAATATCGCGCGTAAGCTGCTCTTTGAGGCAGTGGACGATGTTGACGAGGCTATCAAGCTGGCAGAGGAGTACGTGGGCAAGGATTACAAGATTTTGCTCATGCCCGAGGGCAGCCTGACTGTACCGGTGCTGAAAAAATAATTTTTAATAAAGTGGAAAATACACTTGCCTTTTTGCAGAATATCGGCTATAATTATAACGTTATTACAACGAGTAAGGAAATAAGTCGAAGGGGAGAGCATTTGTGAAGTTAGACATTGATTATAAGGCGATTGGATTAAGAATTAAGGCTGCGCGTGCTCGCAAAGGTCTTACTCAAGGAAACATCGCTAAATTAACAGGTCTGTCAACTCCGCATATCAGTAACATAGAAACTGGCAATACCAAGCTTGGCTTACCTACTATCATCCATCTGGCGAATGTGCTGGATGTGTCTGTTGATGAGCTTTTATGCGATAATATTCATCGCAGTGAACAGATTTACTGCAATGAGCTTGCCGGTTTAGTAAAGGATTGCTCCGTCGATGAACTGCATATTATTTCTGAGCTGGCGAAGGTTATCAAAAAGGCCGGCATCAACAGTGCGAAGAAGGTAAGAAAGCGTCGTACTAAGGCAGAGATGGCAGCCGCAAAAGCAGCAATGGAAGCTGCGGCGCAGGAAGAAATTTAATAAAGCTTATGTGCTACTGTAGCTCAGCTGGTAGAGCAACTGATTCGTAATCAGTAGGTCGCAGGTTCAAATCCCGTCAGTAGCTCCAATAAAAAAACCGCCTAGGAACAACGTTTCTGGGCGTTTTCTTTTGCTCGAAAAACAAGCGTCAGGTTGCATTTTGGTTGCAATGTGGTTTCACTTTTTTCGGTTGTTGCAGGCTGTTATTTTAGATTTTTATTTGCACTAAAGCGGCCTTAGCGTTATAATAAACTTCTATTGTATATTTTGTTTTTATTTTGAGGTGGACTTTTATGAAAAACTGGAAACTTATTTTGGCTATCCTTACGGCTAATGTCGTGCTGATGGCCGCAGGCTATACTATGCTTATTCCCTTTTTGCCAATGTATTTGATTAACGAGCTGGGAGTGAGCGCGGCCGATGTAAAAATGTGGAACGGCGCAATTTTTTCCATAACCTTTCTGATTGGCGGTATCATGGCGCCTATCTGGGGTAAAATGGCTGATACGCGCGGTAAAAAGATGATGGCGGTACGTGCAGGCGCAGGCCTGGCGCTGTCGTACTTTTTGGGCGGCATAGTAACTACGCCGGAGCAGATGTTTGGTGTGCGTGTGCTGCAGGGCTTTGCTGCAGGACTGTGGAGCGCCTGTCTGGCGATTGCTACAAGTCTGGTGCCGATGGAAAAGCTGGGCGTGAGCCTTGGTATTATGCAGGCAGGCTTGACCTGTGGCAATGTCATCGGCCCGTTAGTCGGTGGCTCACTGGCAACTTTGTTTGGCATGCGTGCCTCGTTCTTCGTTGCAGGCGGGCTGCTGACGATTATTACGCTGGTATTTATGTTCTGTATTCCCGAGCCGCCGAAGGCCGAACCGAAAAAACTTGCGGCAAAGCCGCAGGTACAGCTTTTGCAGCAGCCTGTGATTCGTGAAACTCTGCTTTATATTGCTGTAGCTCAGATGGTTATCCTGCTGATTCAGCCGATTTTGAGCCTTTATGTGGCAGAGCTGAACCATGGTGATGGCAATATTATGTTTCTTTCCGGCGTGGCCTTTTCGCTCGTGGGTGTTGCCAGCGCTATTACTGCTCCGAGCTGGGGGCGTTTCGGGCAGGAGCACGGCTTTTATAAAGCGCTGTGTGCTGCAACGCTGCTTTCCGGTCTGATGAGTGCGTTGACGGCAATGCCGCAGACACTGCTTTTGTTCTGCGTCTGCAATTTTTGCTATGGCCTGTGCTGTGCAGGCATTCAGCCTTCGTTGAGTGCAGTTTTGGCCAGCAATACATCTGCCGACCAGCGCGGGCGCGTTTTTGGCTTTATGTTCAGCGCGCAGCAGTTTGGTTCTATGGTAGGGCCTCTGCTGGGCGGAGCCATTGCTACCTATGCACCGATGCAAAGCCTTTTTGTCATAGCAGGCGTGATCCTTTTTGGTATTAGTGCTTGCGCCTGGCTGCGTCATGGTCATGAACCAAACGCTATTGCATAGGCTTTTAATCTGAATGACAGCAAAAAATATTAGTTTACGAAACTCTGTAAGCCTGAGAAATGGCGTGTCGTTATGAGCATGACTCTTGCTTATTATTTACGTAAACCAAAACAAAGCACCTCACTCGAACGTTTCGGTTCAGGTGAGGTGCTTTTGCTAGGTGCGCTTCTTATGTAAGTGTCAAAAAGCTGACCGTTTTTTGTAAATTAGTGCTCAGATTGCTCAAATATTGAGCAGTTTCCAATTTGTTTTTTCCTGTTATAGACACTTGTTGGGGCTTTACTGTGGTATAATATATTTAGCTAAAAACGTGTGAAAAATGCTAAACTATAGTGAATATGATGGTGAAATTAAGCAAAGAAAAGTACCGACAGGTTGTATAAAACTACGCAGGAAGGTGAGAAGATGCCAGAAAATCAAAATACTGAGTGGAAAAGCAAGTGGAAGGACGAATATCTGGAATGGATTTGCGGTTATGCTAATGCGCAAGGTGGCAAAATATATATTGGCTGTGACGATGAAGGCAATGTTATTGGTTTGCAAAATGCACGTAAGTTGTTAGAGGATGTTCCTAACAAAATAAGAGATGCTATGGGTATTATCGTTGGCGTTAACCTTTTTGAAAAAGAAGGCAAGGAATATCTGGAAATAGATGTACCTGCTTATCCTATTGGTATTTCATGTAAAGGTATATATTATTATCGTTGTGGTAGTACAAGACAAATTCTTACCGGACCGGCATTAGAAGCTTTTTTATTACGAAAGCGAGGAGTTACATGGGATAATTTACCTATGCCGGCTTTTTCGCTGCAAGATATCGATGATAATGCGGTTGAAAG
>URVO01000010.1 GCA_900551335.1 uncultured Phascolarctobacterium sp. | reverse complement strand
GCGTCGCGCCAAGCTCATATCTATGCTATTATCCGTTTCTTGACGACCTGCGCTTTTCCAAAAAGGCGACAGCCCTTGGCTTTTTCGCCATCATGGCGCTGGAATGGGGCATATTTATTGCTACCGGACGCAACTTTGATAAGCTGCCGACGCTGTTCGGACCTTACTTGATTTACGCAATTTATTATTTTTCCGCCATCAAGGGAAACCTGGACAAAAAGATTTTCTGCGTACTGCTGATAGGCAACTTTGAGATTGTGCTGCAGACTCTCTCCATGATTTCGGAAAGAGTATCGCCAACGCCTGGCCTTTACTACGCCACCGCCGTCCTCGTGCTTGGCATCAGTCAGGCTGCTTATTTCCTATGGTTCTACCATGCAGCAAAAAAATTCAAGCAGATTTTCCGCTCTTCCAAATACACCAGAGTCATTATCTACTCCAACTATATTCTGAGCTTCAACCTGCTGGCCCTCATCCTCATGCGTAACTTTTCAGAGCCGCGCACCTGGGGCCTTTTCGTTACACGTTTCTTGTGCGTTACGCCGCTCTTCTTCTTCACCCACATGGTCATGGAGCTGCTGAAGGAAAAAAGCGAAAACAAAATCATGTCTGTCAAGCTCAACTCGCTGGAGGTGCTGCGCCGCAACGAAAAGCCTTACTATAATTTTGTTATCGAATCATGGCAGAAATCGCGCCGCCTGCGTCATGACCAAAAGCATCTTGTCATCATGCTCAACCAGCTTTATGAGCAGAAGGAGTATGACAAGCTGGGGCAAAATCTGCGTTCCATTCTCAAATACACGGACAGCATCCAGAGCATCAAGCTCTACGGCAACGAAACACTCGACGGCCTGCTTGGCTATTGGCAGCTACAGGCTCAGGATAATAATTTTGATTTCACCACGGATATCCAGTTTCAAAAAATCAACATCAACGATATCGACCTTGCCATCATCCTTGGCAACGCTCTGGAGAACGCCTTCACTGCTGTCAAAGGCAGCCTCCTGACCAACCCTGACAGCTTCGTCAAGGTTAAAATCAAGGAGAAAGGCTCCCAGCTGCTGCTTTCCATAGAAAACTCCTACAGCGGCAACATCGTGCGCTATAATAATAAATTCTACTCTGCCAAGCGCGACTTCAAGGAGCCGGGCACGGGCCTGGAAAACATCAGGCTGATTGTCGAAAAATATCAGGGCAATTGCAACGTCAGCTTCGACAACGAAAGCTTCAAGCTGCAGCTCATTATCGAAAACACCAGCATTGACGATTGAGCCTTGACGACAAAGAGAAAAGTGCTTATACTAAGATAAAATCTTTAGTTGATTTTTATAAGGGAAAGAAAAGAAGGTACTCACATGTTAACACTCGACAAAATTTATCACGCAGCCTTCGTCCTCAAGAGCGTAGCCCGCAAGACAGATTTAATAGCGGCACCGCATCTGAGCGAAGGCAAAGACCTCTATCTGAAGACAGAAAACCTGCAGGTAACCGGCAGCTTCAAGGTGCGCGGTGCCTACTACAAAATCAGCCAGCTGACCAAAGAGGAAGCAGCCAAGGGCGTTATCGCCTGCAGCGCCGGCAACCATGCCCAGGGCGTTGCGCTGGCCGCAACCAGCATGGGCATCAAAAGCGTTATCTGCATGCCCAGCGGCGCACCGATTATGAAGGTGGAAAACACCAAGCGTCTCGGCGCTCAGGTGGAGCTTGTTCCCGGTGCCTACGACGAAGCGCATGACCGCGCTGTCGAGCTGCAGGAGGAAACAGGCATGACCTTTATCCATCCGTATGATGACGAGCTTGTTATTGCAGGTCAGGGCAGCATCGGTCTGGAGATTCTCGACCAGCTGCCGGACGTAGAAGCAGTCATCGTGCCGATTGGCGGCGGCGGCCTCATTAGCGGCGTAGCCTTCGCCATCAAGAGCCTGCGTCCCGACGTAAAAATTTATGGCGTACAGGCAGCAGGTGCAGCCAGCATGTACAGGGCCTTTCATGACCATAAATATGAAACGCTCGACGCAGTACATACCTTTGCCGACGGCATTGCTGTAAAAACTCCGGGCGAAACGACCTACGAAATGATCAGCAAATATGTTGACGACATCGTCACTGTCAGCGAGGACGAAATTGCTACCGCAATTCTTACGCTCATCGAAAAGCAAAAGCTCATCTCTGAGGGCGCAGGCGCAACACCTGTTGCCGCAGCGCTGTTCGACAAGCTGCCTATCGAAGGCAAGAAAACCGTCTGCCTCGTTTCCGGCGGCAATATCGACGTAAATATCCTCTCGCGTGTCATCACCCGCGGTCAGGTTACCAGCGGCCGCCGTGCCGACCTGGTTATTGCGCTTGCCGACCGTCCCGGCCAGCTGCGCGACGTCAGCGAAATCGTCAGCAGCTGCGGTGCCAACGTTGTCGGCGTACAGCACAACCGCAGCGACGGCGATATGGATATCACCGGCTGCTACCTGCGCCTGGAGCTGGAAACCCGCGACGCAGCGCAAATCGCTGAAATCCGCACCAGACTGACAGAAGCAGGCTTCAACCTCATCGACAAAAACGCTGTACATTATTAAAAAATAAAAACTGCTGCATTATCCCAAAGCTGGTGATAAGATGCAGCAGTTTTTTTATGTTCTTCTTTGCTTAGGAGCCGATAATCGGCCTATTCTCCATAGTATTGACGAGCTTTGAAAGCTGCCATTTAATCGTTTCCTCAGGCTTTTCGTAATTGCCCAGCTCATGCACTCCGCTTTCACGCACGCGCCTCTTAAGGAACTTGTCGCCATCCTTTTTATAAACGTATAAATCAGCGAAAGCAATGACACGCATATAAGTGTCATTGTCGAAGCGGAAGCCCCAGCCGTTGACCATCGTTTCGTCAAGCGCGTAGATGCGTGCCACAACGAGCACGTCAACCTTGCTTTTTTCCGTCAAAGCCTGCAGCGTCGCCTTGTTGAACTCCAGATTTCTATCTACAGCGTCGCTCACAACCTGCAGCGGCTCGCCGCCTTCAATAAGCTGGTAGTACGGGAAGTGATAGGCCCACTTCACCACCTGCCGCCACGACTTATACATCGCGCCGTCCACACCGCCATCGTCCTGATCAATGACGACGAAGCCTACCGGACGCTCCGGGAAGTCGGCGTGCGCCTGTAGCGGCCCAACACCAGCTGTCAAAACTGTTATCAAACATACAAAGAAAAAACTTTTTAAAAATCTCATAACAAACACCTAAATTTTACTAAGCGATTACTATTGCAAGCGTTCAATCGCTCCACGCGTCACCTGCACCAAAAACTTAAAGGCACGCGCATACACCTCCGGCGGCGCCACGCTTTCGCTATCTGTACGCTTCACAACTACGCCGCAGACAGCGCCTGCGTGCAAGCCCAAGGCCTGCGCCGTTACGAACAGAGCCGACGTTTCCATCTCGTAGTTCAGCACCCCCAGCGCCTGCCATTCGCGCATCGTCCCCTGAAACCTGCGCGGCACATAGCCGGTGAAGCTGTCATAGCGCTCCTGCCCCGGCCAGAACGTATCGCTGGAAGCAGCAATGCCCAGATGATAGGGCGCAGCTGCAGCCTTCGCCGCCTCCACCAGCGCCTGCGTCACCGTAAAGCTAGCCACCGCCGGGAACTCCGGCGGTGCATAATGCTGCGACGTACCATCAAGACGCACCGAAGCCTTGTCGATAATCACATCGCCCAAGGCCACGCTCTCCTGAATCGTGCCCGTCGTGCCCACGCGGATAACATGCGTAATCCCCATACGCGCCAGCTCCTCCAGACAAATTGCCACCGAAGGGCCGCCCATGCCTGTCGAGCAGACGAGCACCGGCCTTGTGCCGATATAGGTAAGCCAGCTTGTATATTCACGGTGCGTCGCAATAAAGTGCGGCTCCTTGCCCAGCGCCTGCGCCAGCGGCTCCACGCGCCCCGGATCGCCCGGAAGCACGGCCAGCGTCGCGCCCTCCAGCGCATGCGCAGCAAAGCCCACGTGGTAGAGCACCTCATCTATTTGTGCATAATTTTTCATCTACATCACCTCAAAGCTTCACAGGCTCGCCCGTAAAGGTCTTTTCAATGCCCATAAATTTGGCAATCGTTGCACCAATATCGGCAAAGGTCGCCAGCGGCGGCAGCTCCTTGCACTCCACGCCTGCGCCGGAGAACAGCACAGGAATTTTTTCACGCGTATGGTCTGTACCCGTCCAGCTGGGGTCGTTGCCATGGTCTGCCGTAAGCAGCAGCAAATCCTCCGGCTTGAGCAGCGCCGTAATCTCCGGCAGGCGGCTGTCGAAATACTCCAGCGCCTCGCCATAGCCCTGAATATCACGGCGATGGCCATAGGAGGAGTCAAAATCGACAAAGTTCGTAAAGACAATGCTGTTATCCGGCGCCTCGCTCACAGCCTGCTTTGTCGCCTCCACCAGCTTATCCAGACCGCCGGCAGCATAATGCTTCGTGATGCCGCGGTGCGCAAAAATATCCGCAATCTTGCCTACGGCATACACGCTGCCGCCTGCAGCCACCATTTTGTCGAGCAGCGTAGCCTCCGGCGCAGGCACAGCGTAGTCATGACGGTTCGTCGTGCGCGTAAAGTCTGCAGCGCAGGTGCCCACGAACGGACGCGCAATAATACGCGCAATATTATACGGACGCACCAGCTCATACGCTATCTTGCACAGCTCATAGAGGCGCTCAAGACCAAAGGCCTCCTCATGCGCCGCAATCTGCAGCACGCTGTCAGCCGAGGTATAGATAATCGGCTTGCCGCTTTTCATATGCTCCTCGCCCAGCTCCTTGATAATCTCCGTGCCGCTGGCATGACATTCGCCCAGCACGCCCGGCAGCTTGCCCTTTTCGATGAGCGCAGCCACCAGCTCCTGCGGGAAGCAGTTCGGTACATTCGGGAAATAGCCCCAGTCGAAGGTGACAGGCACGCCGCTGATTTCCCAGTGACCGCTAAGCGTATCCTTGCCCTTGCTGACCTCCTGCGCATACGTATAAGCGCCGATGGTGTGCTCTGCGCCCAATGGAGCTGCCAGCTTCTCGCCGCGGCTCAGCACCGCAGCTGCCTCCAGTCCGCGCTCCGCCAAATGCGGCAGCTGCAGCGGACGAACCTCGCCACTCTCGCTGCGCGGATTTTTTGCCAGCCACTCGCTGATATGCCCCAAGGTATCTGCGCCCTTATCGCCATAGGCAGCGGCATCATGTGCATAGCCAATGCCAAAGGAATCTAATAATAAAATCACTGTACGAGACATAATAACACCTGCTTTCTTCTAAGTATCCGTAAAAAGGCAAAAGGGAAGCTGCCAAAGCAGCTCCCCCCTCAAAATCAAAAGCCTAAATGCTCGCCGACAAGGATAACCTTGATGCGTCCCTGCGTGCGGCTACGGCGTGTAATAACAATCTGCGCACAAATGCTGTCTGCCGCCTGACAGTCTGCACAGCGGCCCAGCTTATAGCACGGCGTCGCCAAGCCTGCAAAGCGCTGCGCGTTAATCGGCGCTGCTACATTGCGTGCTCTGTCCATCGCCGCGTCCAGAGAGCCGGCAACCTTGTTCAATCCGGCAATAACAATAACCTGCTTCGGCCCAAAAATCAAAGCGGCCACACGGTTGCCATTGCCGTCGATATTCACCAGCTGGCCGTCAGCGCTGATAGCGTTGCTGCTCATCAGATAGGTGTCGCACAAAAGCGCCTTGCGCATCAGCTCGCCCTTCTCCTCGGCATTCGCCGCCGTATCACGGTCGATAACAGGATTGCGGCTCTTTACAGCGTCCAGCACGCCTGTTTCGGCAAGCGTAACAGAACCGCCCCAGCTGACAACATCCGTCTCCGGAATCAGCTCCAGCACCTTCGCCAAGGCAGCCTCTTTATCAGCGCAATAATAAGCATCAAAGCCGCGACGCTGCATATTCTGCACCAGCGTCTGCCCTAAAGCCTCATTGCGCAACATTTCTGCTTGCTGCATAAGCTTTCCCTCCAAAATTACCCGGCTTATTCAATATCGCCAATAACAACCTCATCAATACCGTCCAGCTCTTCCAGATGAACCTCTACCGACTCCTTATGCGAGGTCGGCACATTCTTGCCGGCGAAATCAGCACGAATCGGCAGCTCACGATGGCCGCGGTCAATCATAACTGCCAGCTGGATAGCCTTCGGACGGCCCATATCCATAACAGCGTCCAAGGCTGCACGGATGGTACGGCCGGTGTACAGAACATCGTCGACAAGCACAATAGTCTTGCCGTTCAGGTCGAGGTCAATCTCGGTGCCATGCACAATCGGATTATACGCCAGCGTAGACAGGTCATCGCGATACAAGGTGATGTCGAGCATGCCTACCGGAAGCTCTACATTCTCAATGTTCTTGATAGCTGCAGCCAGACGCTCAGCGATAGGCACACCGCGAGTGCGGATACCCACCAGCACAACATCCTCTACGCCCTTATTTCTTTCAATAATTTCATGCGAAATACGCACAATTGCACGGCGCATAGCGTCGGCATCCATAATGACATTCTTTTTAACAAAATTCCCCATTTTGGTCACCTCTTCTGATTATTTTCGACCTAAAAGCTCCCCTCATTTTGCAGAGCACCACAGGTCAATATGGATATATTAATTAAACTGCCCTAAGCGCAGTCTGGTAACAATTTTATGCATATCCTCCGGCAGCGGAGCCTCGAACTGCATTCTCTCGCCTGTACGCGGATGCGTGAACTCCAGCGTCTGCGAATGCAGCGCCTGTCCCTTAATCGCAAACTGCGTCTTCATCGGTGAATACTTCGGGTCACCCACGAGCGGATAGCCAAGATATTCCATATGCACACGAATCTGATGCGTGCGGCCTGTACGCAGCCTGCAGCGCACCAGCGTATACTTGCCAAAGCGCTCCAGCACCTCATACTCCGTCACGGCATCGCGGCCGCCCTCCTTGACCACCGCCATCTTCTTGCGGTCATTCTTGTCGCGGGCAATCTGCGTCTCAATCACGCCGCTGTCCGTCTTGATATTGCCGCGCACCACGGCCAGATAGGTACGCTTCGCCGTTTTCGCCTGAATCTGCTGCGACAGCGACAAATGCGCCGCATCATTCTTCGCGCAAATCATAATGCCGCTGGTGTCCTTATCCAGACGATGCACAATGCCCGGACGGATAACACCGTTGATGCCCGACAAATTCTTGCAATGATACAGCAGCGCATTCACCAGCGTGCCGCTGTAATTGCCGGCAGCAGGATGCACCACCATGCCGCGCGCCTTGTTGACAACCACGACGTCCTCATCCTCATAGATGATATCCAGCGGAATATTCTCCGGCTGCACATCCAGCGGCTGCGGCTCAGGCAGCGTCACGGTAATCTCCTCGCCCAGCTTCAGCTTGTAATTCGACTTGAGAACCTTAGCGCCACGCACAGCACGTCCCTCGTCCAGCAGCTTCTGCATATTCGAGCGCGTAAGCTCCAGCAGCGCTGCCAGACCAACGTCTGCGCGTTGGCCGGCCTCATTTTCAGTAATAATTAATTTTTCTTGCTCTCCAGCAATTCCGTCTTCAAGATGCTCCATATAATCAACCCTACTCCTGTACAAATAGCAATATCGGCCACATTAAAAATCGGCCAGATACGAAAATCAAAAAAGTCAATCACCACGCCGTGCAGCGTTCTGTCAATCAAATTGCCCACTGCACCGCCGGTAAACAGCGCTGCGCCCATGCAGGCTAACACGCCGCTCTGCTCAATTTCCTTACGCAGATACAGCACGCCGCCGATCACAGCCAGTGCGATAACAACGAACAGCCAGCGGCTGCCCTCCAGCATACCAAAGGCCGCGCCACGATTTAAAATAAACGTCCAGTGAAAAATATTTTCCACCACCGGAACGCTCTCCCCTACAGCAAAATGCTGAACTACAAAATACTTTGTTGCCTGATCCACAAGAACCACCAGCAAAGCAAGCAAACCATAAATCATTATCTACTCTACTCCTGTGTTTTATATATAGTATATTATACCATATTCCGAGGATAAAAATACAGAGAGAAGAAAAGAATACATGAACTTATTCTCTGCTTCAAGTCCCCTCTGACTGCCAACAAAAAAAGCCTCCGGCTCTGCTTCTTTGCAAAGCCAGGGGCAATATTATTCTTCTTATTCAACCGTAACGCTCTTCGCCAGATTACGCGGCTTGTCCACGTCGCAGCCTCGCGTCAGTGCTGCATAGTAAGCCAGCAGCTGCAGCGGCAGCACAGCCATGAGCGGTGCCAGATACTTATCCGTCTTAGGAATATAGATAACATGGTCCGCATATTTCGCCAAAGAGGTGTCGCCCTCAAAGCCGATGGCAATAACCACAGCCTCACGCGCCTTAACCTCCTGCAGGTTGCTGACCGTCTTGTCATAAACGTCCATCTGCGTAGCCAGCACGATAACAGGCACGCCTGCCACGATAAGCGCCAGCGTACCGTGCTTCAGCTCGCCTGCAGCGTACGCCTCCGCATGGATATACGAAATCTCCTTCAGCTTCAGTGCGCCCTCCAGTGCAACGGCATAGTCAAGGCTGCGTCCCAAGAAAAACGCGTCCTCGCTGCTGCCATACTCACGCGCAAAAACCTTAATCTGGTCAACATTCTCCAGCATCTGGTGAATCTGCTCCGGAATAAAGGTCAGTCCATGCACAAGCTCCTGCGCTCTTTCTGCTTCCAGAGTGCCGCGCAGACGGCCTACATAAATTGCCAGCATCAGCATCGCCAAAAGCTGTGTTGTATAAGCCTTCGTCGAAGCAACCGCAATCTCGGGACCGGCATAGGTATAAACAACCTGGTCGGCCTCACGCGCAATCGAGCTGCCCACCACGTTCGTCACAGCCAGCGTGCGTGCGCCCAGGCGCTTCGCCTCGCGCAGCGCTGCCAGCGTATCGCTCGTCTCGCCGCTCTGGCTGATAACAATCGTCAGGCTGTTGCCGTCAACCAGCGGATCACGATAGCGGAACTCGCTCGCGATATCCACCTCAACCGGCATACGCGCCAGCTGCTCCAGATAATATTTGCCGACGATGCCTGCATGATAAGCAGTGCCGCAGGCCACGATAAAAATCTTGTTGATATCACGCAGCTCCTCACTCGTCCAGTTCAGCTCCGGGAAGCTGATGGTTTCCATTTCCGCATCCAAACGGCTGGTCATCGTATCGCGCATAGCCTTCGGCTGCTCATAAATCTCCTTCAGCATAAAATGCTCAAAGCCGCCCTTTTCCGCAGCCTCTGCGTTCCAGTTGACCTCGAACACCTTCTTGCTGATCGGCGTACCGTCGATATCCTGCACCCAAACGTCGTCAGCCGTCACCGTCGCAATTTCGCCATCGCTCATAATAAAGGTGCGGCGCGTATGGTTGATAATCGCCGGAATATCCGAAGCGATAAAATTCTCGCCCTCGCCCAAGCCGATAATCAGCGGATTATCCTTTTTCGTGCAGATAATCTTGTCCGGCTCATCCTGACACATCATCACCAGACTGTAGGAGCCCTTCACCAGACGCAGCACTCTCTTGACGGTTTCCTCAAAATCGCCGTCATATTTATCTGCCAGCAGATGCGCTACAACCTCACTGTCGGTTTCGGACAGGAACTCATGGCCCTTAGCGATCAGCTCCTCCTTCAGCGCCAGATAGTTTTCGATAATGCCGTTATGCACAACCACGAAACGGCCCGTGTTATCGGTATGCGGATGCGCGTTGCGGTCCGACGGACGGCCATGCGTCGCCCAGCGCGTATGGCCAATGCCCACGGTGCCAGACGGCATATTGCCGGACAGCTTCTGGCGCAGTGCGTCCAGACGGCCCACGCACTTGTCCACACGGATTTTGCCATTTTCATAAACGGCGATACCGGCAGAGTCATATCCACGATATTCCAGCTTGCTCATGCCATCAAGCAGGAAGGGAGCGGCTTGGTTGTTGCCTATATAGCCCACAATTCCACACATAATTAGTAATCCTCCTCTACGCTGCAAGGTATAAGGCATCATCTACTTCGTCAGGTTTCCTCGACGTACCTTTAGTACGCCTGCGTCAACCTTCCTCGTATCTAATACCTTCTCCCTTGCGAGCCTGTATTAATATTATGTGTCCTTTCTGCCGCCAGACCTTTGTTTCCCTCGTTGCCGAAGGCTTTTGTATCTGGCTTGCGGTCTTGCAGCTGACCGTGAGGCATCCGCTGACTACTCGATAACCTCATTCCTCGTCCACCGCTTGCGCGGTACATGCGCTCTTGTCCCTAGCCTGTACTGCCTGCAAAAAGCAGCAAACAGACAATGAGCCACGCAGGCGGACAATCCCACGTGGCACATCATTGTGACTATATTAATTTTACAATATGTCGACTCGCTGGTCAAGCAAACCAAAAGTGAACTTTCGACAGATGATGCTTTATCGTCCGTTTACACAAGCTCGCGAGTGACAACCTCACCTATAGCATTCGTAATCTGCTCCAGACGCTCCTGCTTCGGACCTTCAGCCATGATACGGATCAAGGGCTCGGTGCCGGAAGCACGCACCAGAATCTGGCCATTTTCGCCCAGCTCCTCTTGGTACTTTTTGATAACCTCTTGGATAGCAGCCTTTTCCTCCCAGCCGTTTTTATCCTTTACGCGCACGTTCAACAGCACCTGCGGGAACTTCGTCATCACGGAGCCCATTTCGGCCAGGCTCTTGTTATTCTTCACCATAGCGCACAGCAGCTGTACAGCGGTCAAAATGCCGTCGCCAGTCTTGGCGAACTCGGAGAAGATGATATGGCCGGACTGCTCGCCGCCGATGGAATAGTTATGCTTGAGCATTTCCTCCAGCACATAGCGGTCGCCGACAGCAGTCTTAACAGTATGGCCGCCATGAGCCTTCATAGCCTGATGCAGACCAACGTTGCTCATAACCGTGGTAACGAGCATATTGTCATGCAGCTTGCCGCGCTTCATAAGCTCCAGAGCGCAAATCAGCATAATCTGGTCGCCGTCCATAGCCTCGCCGTTTTCATCAACAACCAGGCAGCGGTCAGCGTCGCCGTCGTTAGCGATACCGACATTAGCGCCAACCTCGACAACCTTCTTCTGCAAAGCCTCCAGATGCGTAGAGCCGCAGCCGTTGTTGATGTTCAGGCCGTTAGGCTCGTTGAAGATAGCAATAACCTCTGCGCCAAGGCTGCGCAGGATAACCGGAGCAATCTCGCTGTTGGCACCATTGGAGCAGTCCATAACGATTTTCAGGCCGTTGAGCTTTGCATAAGCAGTGCTCAAGATATGCTTGATATACAGAGCGGACAAATCCTTTTCGTAGATAATCTGTCCAACGCTGCTGCCGCGAGCTGCCTGCGTATAATCAATCGGCGCAGCTACAATAGCAGCGATTTCATCCTCTACGGTATCCGGCAGCTTGTGGCCGGTCTGAGAGAAGAACTTAATGCCATTATCCTCGAACGGATTGTGGGATGCAGAAATAACCACGCCTGCGTTCGCCTTTACCTCGCTAGTGAGGAAGGAAACTGCCGGAGTCGGCATTACGCCCAGAAGATGTGCGTTGCCGCCGGCGCTGCAGATGCCTGCTGCCAGAGCGCTTTCCAGCATCTGACCACTGCGGCGGGTGTCTCTGCCGATAATAATCTTCGGACATGAAACCTCACGACCAAAATATTTTGCAGCTGCATAGCCAAGCTTAAAGGCCAGCTCAGGAGTCAGCTCCACGTTCGCTACACCACGAACACCATCAGTACCAAATAATCTTGCCATTTTTATAAAAACCTCCCTAATATATTACTAAATAATGCTGGTGCTTTATCGCCAGACTACTTAATAGGCTTAAATCTTTCCATAATCGCCCGCGCCACATGATAGCCATCCAGCGCTGCGCTCATGATGCCGCCGGCATAGCCTGCGCCCTCGCCGCACGGATAGAGCAGGTCATGCGTCAACGACACATAGCTCTGCCTGTCGCGCTCAATGCGTACAGGTGCAGAGGTGCGTGTCTCCACGCCCGTCAGCAGTGCGCCGCCGTCCGCGTAGCCTGCCAGCTTGCGTCCGAAGCTGGCGATGCCCTGACGCAGCGTTTCCGTGACATACGCAGGCAGAACCTTATCAAGGCTACACGCCGTCAGTCCCGGACGATAGCTGCCCGTCAGCAGGCCCTCAAGCGAAGGCGTGCTGCGCTTAAAGAAGCTGTCCAGATTCTGCGCCGGCGCATAATAGCTGCTGCCGCCTGCTGCGAAGGCCAGGCGTTCATACTGACGCTGGAACTCCACACCGGCGAGCGGGCCGTCGCCAAAATCCTCGCTCGAAACGTTGACCACGAGCGCACTGTTGGCAATGCCGCTGTCACGCTTGAACATACTCATGCCGTTGACTACAACACCGCCGCTTTCAGACGCCGCTGCCACCACCTGACCGCCCGGACACATGCAGAAGGAATAGGCCGTTCTGCTTTTATCCGGCGTATGGTAAACGAGCGCATAATCCGCTGCTCCCAGCAGATGATTGCCGGCAAAGCTGCCATACTGCGCCCTGTCGATCAGCTCCTGCGGATGCTCAATGCGCACGCCGATAGCAAATGGCTTACTCACAATGCCCACGCCGCGGCTGGCGAGCATCGCATAGGTATCGCGAGCACTATGGCCGCAGGCCAATACGACTGCTCCGGCTGCTATCTGCTCACCGTTGTCCAGCACTACGCCCTGCACGGTATTGTTATTAATAAGCAAATCGCTTACGCGCGCATTGTAGCGCACGCTGCCGCCCAGCTCGACGATGCGTCTGCTGAGCCCCGTAACCATCGCCCGCAGCTTATCCGTGCCGACGTGCGGCTTATGCTCATAAAGAATATTCTCCGGCGCCCCCGCCTCCACAAACAGCTGCAAAATATCTGCCATCTGCGGATCATTGACGCGCGTTGTCAGCTTGCCGTCGGAAAAGGTTCCAGCACCGCCCTCGCCAAACTGCACATTAGACGCCGGGTTGAAGTCGCCGGTGCTCCAGAAGCGCTGCACATCCTGCACGCGCTCTGCCACAGGCTTGCCGCGCTCCAGCAAAAGCGGCTGATAGCCATGCTCCGCCAGCTGCAATGCCGCCAAAAGTCCCGCCGGACCTGCGCCGATAACCACAGGCGGTGCGCTCAGCGGCAGCGTACCCACAACAAGCTCCGGCGCTGCCTTCTGCTCATATTTGCTGATGTCCCTATCGGCCAGCAGGCGCTTCGCCTGCCTGCCATTCGCCTCAATATCAGCCAGCACGTGATAATTAAGGCAAACATCCTGCTTCTTACGTGCGTCCACAGCCTTACGCAGAATCTGCACGCCGCCCAGCATTTCTCGGGAAATCCCAGCCTTTTTGCAGACAGCCTGCTCCAGACTCTGCTCATGCAGCAGGCTGATGCGCACATTATTTATTTTCAGCTTCATCGTCTAATCAACTCTGCCTTTCTACCGAAATCCTTACCTGCACCGTGCGCAGCTCAGGAATAATTTTCTCCGGCAAATCAAGCTCCACAGCGCTCACCACGCTGCCATCCAGCTTGCTGATATCCATAGGCTTCGTCTTGACCTCCTTCAGCTCCTTGAGCACAGAAGGCGGCGCCGTAATGCGGATGCTTTCCGGAAGAATCTCTGTTTTTGTAACTACAATGCCCTTAGGCAGCTCGCCGGTCATAACAAGCTTCACCGGCACATTTGTCGACAGCATCTGGCTGACCATCGTGGCCTGCACCATAACGCGCTCCGGAATAATTCTCATATTCGGGATATCATAGCCATCGTCGCTCACAGCAACAAGATCGCTTTCCGCCTCGAAGCTGCCGGTATGATCAGTAACGTCAATCGGCGCTACGACCTTATTCACCTTATCAATGCGGTGCGTTGCGCCACGCAGCGTAACCTCCGGCGGCGTAATCACACTAGTACCAATCGTCATATCGCTGGAAACAGCGCCCACGATACGCGTCGTCACAGGAACCTTCTTCTCGCTGACCGTATCAACGTAGATAGAAACCTCCTTCGGCGTCACCGTAACCACCTCGCCACCGGCATAGGTGACAGTAATCGGCAGGCTTTGCTGACCTTCGGTAATATTCCTCAGATTAATAGAAGCGCTGATCTGCTTATCCAGATTATCCGCCATCACCTGCGTGCGCGAGCCGCGCACACGCACCAGAATCTTCTCCGGCGCATTGAACACCATCATATTGTTCGGCAGATTGTTCTGCTGCAGATGCACCTCCACACTGCGCTCCACAATCGGGTTCTGGTCTGTCATCACATAAACCCACATAGCGCAGGCAATCAGCAGGCAGATAATGCGGGCCAATATATTTTCCTTGCGTGCAAGTCTTTGCAGAAGTCTCATTTTTTCTCACCGCCCAACAAATTCTTCAATTTATCAACAATTGAATTCTTACCCGTCGTATGAGGTTTGAAAATAGCTGTACGCAAAATGTCCTTCACATCATCAACAGTCAGATAACGCATCAGCTCACCATTGCGCGCAATAGAAATCGTGCCCGTTTCCTCACTGACAACCAGCACCATCGCATCGGACTGCTCCGACATACCGATGGCTGCACGGTGACGCGTGCCCAGCTCCTGGCTGAGGTTGCGGTTTTCCGTCAGCGGCAGCAGACAGCAGGCAGCCACAATGCGGTTGCCGCGGATAATAATCGCGCCGTCATGCAGCGGCGTATCCTTAACAAAGATGTTCTGAATCAGGCCTGAGCTCACCAAGCCATCAACAGGCACGCCCGTTTCGATACGCTCCACCAGACCGGTAGCACGCTCAAAAACCATCAGCGCGCCGACCTTGTTCTTGCTCATAATCTTCGTCGCATGAGCAACGGAATCCAGCATTTCCTCCAGCTCCTGCTCATCAAGCTCGCTGCTCTTACGGAACAGCTTGCCGCGGCCAATCTGCTCCAGCGCGCGGCGCAGCTCCGGCTGAAAGACAACCGGCAGCGCAACCATAATAACAGTCATGCTCTTTTCCAGCAGCCAGCTGATAACATGCAGATTCAGCCAGCGGCAGATAACCATAAAGCCCACGAGCACCAACAGGCCCTTGCCCAGCGTTGCCGCGCGAGTATTTTTCAGCATGAGATATAAACGATAGAGAAAGTAGGCCACAACGACAATATCAATGATATCCAGCACACTGATCGTCGACAGCAGGCCCTGCAGTTGAACCATCATAATTGTTCTTCTCCTATCATAATAACCATTGTATATATTAAGTATGTCCGTCTAGGAATTGTTGTGCAGTAGATGGGTGCTTATAGACGGTCCCCCTAGCTAATCCATCTTCAGTATCGCCATGAAGGCCTCTTGCGGCAGCTCAACACTTCCCACCTGCTTCATACGCTTCTTGCCTTCCTTCTGCTTCTCCAGCAGCTTGCGCTTACGGCTGATATCGCCGCCATAGCATTTTGCCAGAACGTCCTTACGCATAGCGCGGACATTCTCACGCGCGATAACCTTGTTGCCGATAGCTGCCTGCACAGGGATTTCAAACATCTGACGCGGAATGAGGCTGCGCAGCTTCTCTACGAGCTGACGGCCACGGACAGTGGAGCTTTCCTTATGCACGATGGCCGAAAGCGCATCGACAGGCTCGCCGTTGAGCAGAATATCCACCTTTACAAGGTTGGATTCGCGATAGCCGCTGAGCTCGTAATCGAGCGAAGCATAGCCGCGGGTTGCCGATTTCAGGCGATCGAAGTAGTCAAAGATAATCTCACTGAGCGGCAGCGCATAGTGAATCATTACGCGCGTATCGTCAAGATAGGTCATATTGTCATACTCGCCGCGTTTTTCCTGACTCAGCTCCATAACCGCGCCAACATAATCCTTCGGCACGATAATCGTTGCGTTTACGTAAGGCTCCTCAACATGGTCAATAACCGTCGGGTCAGGGAAGAGCGATGGATTGTCAACCATCTCCACATCGCCGTTGGTGCGAAACACCTCATAAATAACGTTCGGTGCTGTCGTAATCAGGCTCAGGTTATATTCGCGCTCCAGACGCTCCTTGATAACGTCCATATGCAAAAGTCCCAGGAAGCCGCAGCGGAAGCCAAAGCCCAGCGCCGTCGAGGTCTCCGGCTCGAACACGAGCGAAGCATCGTTCAGCTGCAGTTTTTCTAAAGCATCACGCAGGTTGTCGTAATCAGAGTTCTCGACCGGATACAGGCCGCAGTAAACCATCGGGGTAGCCTTGCGATAGCCGGCCAGAGGCTTATCCGCCGGATTATCAGCGTCTGTAACCGTATCGCCTACGCGTGCATCCTTCACGTTCTTGATGCTCGCTGCGAAGAAGCCAACCTGGCCCTCCTCCAGCTCATCAACATTGACGATACCCGGCTTGAAGTAGCCAACCTCGGTAACATCAAACTCGGCACCTGTCGCCATCATGCGGATTTTCATGCCCTTGCGCAGACGTCCCTCCATGATACGCACGTACAGCACAACGCCCTTATAGGCATCGAACTTGGAGTCGAAAACGAGCGCCTTGAGCGGCTCCTCGCTGCTGCCCTGCGGTGCAGGCACGCGCTCCACAATAGCCTCCAGCACGTCCTCGATGCCAAGGCCGGTCTTAGCGCTGCACAGCACTGCATCCGACGCATCAATACCGATAACGTCCTCTATCTCGCGTTTTACATGCTCAGGATCTGCACTCGGCAGGTCGATTTTATTGATAACCGGGATAATCTCCAGGTCGTTGTCCAGCGCCAGATAAACATTCGCCAGTGTCTGCGCCTCAATGCCCTGCGTAGCGTCAATAACCAGCAGCGCACCCTCGCAGGCTGCAAGCGCACGCGAAACCTCATAGGTGAAGTCGACGTGGCCGGGAGTGTCGATAAAGTTCAGCATATACTCCTCGCCATTGCGCGCCTTATAAATGCTGCGTACCGCCTGCGCCTTGATGGTAATGCCGCGCTCACGCTCCAAATCCATGGAGTCGAGAATCTGTGCCTCCATCTCACGTTTGCTCAGGGTTCCTGTATATTCAATCAAGCGGTCTGCCAGCGTCGATTTGCCATGATCTATATGGGCAATAATAGAAAAGTTACGAATATGGTCTTGCTCAATCATAGTAATGTTGCTTTCTCCTTTGTTGATAATAATTTATTAGCACTAATTATTATACCATTTTCTGCCAATGCCTGTAAACTAAAAAGAACGCCGACAGCCCCCGCCTGACGAAAAAAAGCGAAGGCCTGCACCTTTGACAGTACAGCCTTCGCTCTTACAGCTCAGCAGAAGCTGAAAATATTATTTTTTAGCTTTGGAATCAACTACGTCCTTCAGGATTGCTTCAAATGCTTCGAAGCTCATAGCGCCCATATCGCCCTCGGTGCGGTTACGCGGAGAAACGGTTTTGTTTTCGATATCGCGGTCGCCAACAACCAGCATGTACG
>URVO01000009.1 GCA_900551335.1 uncultured Phascolarctobacterium sp. | reverse complement strand
CGACAGCAGGATTCACAAAACTGCCGATGGCTATACAGTCGGACCGGAGCGTGAAGGTCCTGCTGCGGCCGTGGGCGGCGAGGTGGCAACGCTCAGCGATGCACTGATTGTGGCTGGCTATGTGAGCTTTGGCGATACGGCGAGGTCGCTGGCGGCGCTGGAAAAATTCGGCAGCGAGCCGCGGCTGGAGGCGCAGAGGATTATCGCCAGCGCGGTAGGTATTATCAGAGAAACTATTGAGGCAATGCTCGACGAATGGTCAAAGCAGCCTGTTTATACAGTGGACGATGTGATTCGCGGCACGGAGTTTGTGCCTGCGCAGCTGATTGGCGTGGGCGGCGGCGCACCGGGACTGATTAGGGCCTTGGGCGAGGCGATGGAGCTGCCGGTGGAGATTCCTGCAGGCGCTATGGTGGCGAATGCCATCGGCGCGGCGGTTGCAAGGCCGACGCTGAGCGCGGGACTGCGCGCGGACACGACCGAAGGCTTTTACATCATTCCTGAGAGCGGACGCAGGGAGCGGCTGCCCAAGCGCTTCACGCAAAAGGTGGCGGAGGAGCTTTTAAGCAGCTGGCTGCGTGAGCAGACAGCGGACTGGCAGCTGCCTGATGCGGAGACGGAGCTGGTCAGCTGTGAGCATTTCCGCACGGTGCATGGCTATTACGATACAGGTGATATTTATAATCTCAGGATGCAGCTGCGTCCGGGAATTTTATATAAGGTGCAGGGCAGGGAGGTGAGCTTCTGATGGCTAAGGATACTTTAGGTCTGGTGTTCTTCCCGGCGTTCGACTGGATGATCAGCCCGGGGCATCCCGAGCGGCAGGAGCGCCTCTTATATACGCGCGACCAGCTGGAGGAGGAGGGACTCTTCGACTGCGAGGAGATTCGCGAGTACCGTCCGCGGCTTGCACAGCTCAATGATTTGCAGCGCGTGCATGTCGGCGTGCCGAATATTGCGCGCTTGATTACGCCTGCTCATCTGACCTCTGCCGGAGGCTGTCTGGCGGCGGCAGATGCAGTGATGCAGCACGAGGTGAAGCGTGCCTTTGCGCTGGTGCGTCCTCCGGGACATCATGCAATGCGCGTTGTCCACGGAATTCGTGGTTTTTGTACTGTTAATATTGAAGCAATAATGGTAGAATATTTAAGGAGCAGGTATAATATCCGTAAAATTGCTGTCGTGGACACCGATGTGCATCACGGCGACGGCTCGCAGGATGTGTTCTATCATGATCCTGATACGCTGTATATCTCCTTCCATCAGGATGGACGCACGCTTTATCCGGGTACAGGCTTTCCTGAGGAGGCCGGCAGTCCTGCGGCTTGGGGCACGAATATCAATCTGCCGCTTTTGCCGGGGACAGGCGACAAGGGACTGCACCGTTTATACGATGGACTGATTGCGCCTATCCTTGAGGATTTTGCGCCGGAGCTGATTATCAACAGCGCCGGACAGGATAATCATTTCAGCGATCCGCTGGCCTCCATGCAGGTTACGGCGCAGGGCTATGCGCGTCTGGCGGATAAGCTTAAGGCAGATATCGCTGTGCTGGAGGGCGGCTATTCGATTGAAAGCGCGCTGCCCTATGTCAACACGGGCATTATTCTGGCGATGGCCGGCATGGATTACAGCAAGGTTGTGGA
The DNA here is from genome assembly GCA_900551335.1 of uncultured Phascolarctobacterium sp. Taxonomy (GTDB): domain Bacteria; phylum Bacillota; class Negativicutes; order Acidaminococcales; family Acidaminococcaceae; genus Phascolarctobacterium_A. The sequence continues at coordinate 16,029 of URVO01000009.1, read as the reverse complement.
GCCTGATCTGCGCGGCCTGCGACCGCAGGACGCACGCTGTGATAAGCGCGTGGAGCAGCTTATTGAAGCGTCGGGCGAGCTGTATTTTGGCAGGCACGAGCAGCAGAAGCGCCTGCTGGAAAAATGCGGCGGCCTATGGCAGCGGCGTAAGCATATTTATTATGATGAGGATGGTATCCGTGAGGAGCAGGTGGAGAGCGTGCATTATTGTGCGCATAACGACTGCCGCGGCTACTTTACTATTCAGACAGCAGCAGAGGGTACGCGTTTTGGCGACCAGAGTGCGTTCATCGTCTGCCTGCCGCGCGGCATTTGTGCGAAGTGCCGCCAAAAGGCGCTGGACGAAGCGCTGCGCGAGAAAAAGACAGGACGCTGGCAGTACGTTTTCGTACAGCAGATTACGGATGGCTTTATAGACACAATTTAAACGAAACGAGGTTTTAGTGAATAATGATTAAAGAATTAGTTGTTGCAACCCATAATCAGGGCAAGGTGGAGGAGTTTAAGGCTTTGCTGAAGGAGCTGCCCATCGAAATAAAATATCTGGCAGATTTTGCTGCTGTGGAGCCGCCTGCGGAAACAGGCCGCACCTTTGCTGCGAATGCACGCCAAAAGGCTGTCTATTATGCGAAAAAGCTTGGCGTGCCGTGCATTGCTGATGATTCCGGCCTTGAGGTGCAGGCACTCGACGGCGCTCCCGGTGTGCGCAGTGCGCGTTATGCCGGCGAAAAGGCGAAGGATGAGGAAAACAATGAGCTGCTTTTGCACAATATGAAGTTTCAGGTAAAGCGTACCTGCCGCTTCCGCTGCGCTCTGTGCGTAGCGCAGCCTGATGGCAAGGTGCTCAACGAGGTCGACGGTATCTGCGAGGGCATGCTGCTGCACGCGCCGCTGGGCGACCAAGGCTTTGGCTACGACCCGCTGTTCTGGTCGACAGAGCTGCACAAGGGCATGGGCGAGGCAACTATGCAGGAGAAAAATAAAATCAGCCACCGCGGCAAGGCTATCCGCAAGCTGGCTGCTATCTGGAGCAAGAAAAAATGAGAATAGGCATTACTGGCGACACGCATGGCAGTGTGCAGGCGATGCGCAAGATTCTGCAGCTCACACCACCGGTAGACCTGTGGCTGCATACGGGTGACCATGCGACCGACGCTAACATGATACAGCATGCGACGGGTATTAAAGCTGTCAGCGTGCGCGGTAACTGTGATTACATCGACGACGGCGTGCTGTTTGACGAATATCTGGAGCTGGAGGGCTACAAGCTTTGGCTGACGCATGGCCATAAATATATCGAGCACAGCGTCAAGGCCGACCTTGGCTATTGGGCGCACCAGCTGGGGCAGGACATTGTAGTCTTTGGGCATACGCATGAGCCGCTGTGCGAGTATTATGATGACACATTACTTATCAATCCGGGGAGTCCGTCGCGTCCGCGCGGCGGCTCTGCGGCGTGCTTTGCTGTGCTGACCTTGGAGGCAGGCAAGACGCCGGAAGTAGAATATATTAAGCTTTGAGAGGTACATATGAGAAAATATGCAAAATTTTATCTGACGCCGAAGGGAGAGCGCGCTGCGCGTAGCGGCCATCCGTGGGTGTTTGGCGAAGAGGTGACGAAGGTTGAGGGCAGCTACGAGAATGGCGATTTAGTCGATGTCGTAACGCCGAAGGGAAAATATCTGGGCACCGGCTTTGTCAATGACACATCCAAAATCCGCGTGCGCATTATTTCGACGAATACGAATGACAAGTTTGACGAAGCTTTTTGGGAGCGTCGTCTGCGCTATGCGCTCGATTATCGTCTGACGGTTATGGGCGAGCAGGATTTTAAATGCTGCCGTCTGATTTTTGGTGAGGCGGATATGTTCCCCGGCCTGACTGTCGACCGCTTCAATGACCTTTTGGTAACGCAGACTCTGTCCTTGGGCATCGAGGTGCGCAAGCAGATGATTTTTGAGCTGCTGATTAAAATTCTGCGCGAGATGGGACAGGAAATCCGCGGTCTATTCGAGCGCAATGATGTAAAAATTCGCCGTCTGGAGGGACTGGACGAGAACAAGCAGTGGTTCGAAACAGAGCTGCTGCCAAATCCGGGCGCTGTGACGACGGAAATTGTGGAGAACGGCATTCACTATACTGTTGATGTGGAGAACGGCCAAAAGACCGGCTTTTTCCTCGACCAGAAGTACAACCGTCAGGCGATTGCCAAAATAGCCAAGGGCAAGCATGTGCTGGACTGCTTCACGCATACCGGCTCCTTTGCGCTCAATGCGGCGCAGGGCGGTGCGGCCAGCGTTACTGCTGTCGACATCAGCGAGGAGGCCGTGCAGATGGCCGACCATAACGCCAAAATCAACGGCTATGACAAGGTTATGCACGGACTCAAGGCGAACGTTTTTGATTTGCTGAGCGAGCTGTTCAACAAGCATTCGCACGAATATGACTTCATCATTCTCGACCCGCCTGCCTTTACGAAGTCCGGCAGCACGGTGAAGAATGCTATCCGCGGCTATAAGGAAATCAACCTCAAGGCGATGAAGCTGCTGCCGCGCGGCGGCTATCTGGCTACCTGCTCCTGCTCGCACTTCATGAAGGAGGAATTCTTCGTGCAGATGCTGCATGATGCGGCAAAGGATGCCAACGTATCGCTGCGCCAGATTGAAGCACGTCAGCAGGCGCCTGACCATCCGATTCTCTGGAATGTGCCGGAGACATATTATCTGAAATTCTATATCTTCCAAGTGGTTTAAAATTTTCAAAGGACTGCTGCGTGTGCTGCTTTGCCGTCCTCGTGCTTGCGCGAGGCGGAGGGCGGCAGGAGGCAGTCTCTTTTTTATTTTAAGATTGTAGTGTTGTTGTGATTATGCTAAAATATAAAGGATAAGGAGGCTTGAAATATGCTGGCTGATAACTTACAGCAGGTGCAGGCTAAAATTGCTGAGGCCTTGCAGCTGCGCAAAGATAAAGACTTAGTGACGGGGAATAGCGTTACGCTTGTTGCAGTAACGAAAAATCATCCGCCGGAAATTATAACAGATATTGAAGCGTTGGGTATTGCCAATGTCGGCGAAAATCGCGTGCAGGAGGCCAAGCATAAGCAGGAGGCCTTAGGCAAGCATGGCTATTGGCATCTCATCGGACATTTGCAGACGAACAAAGCGCGTCAGGCCGTGGCGCTCTTTGACCTGATTGAGTCGATTGACAGCGAGCATCTGCTGGCTGCGGTGGACAAGGAGGCTGCGCGTATCGGCAAGGTGCAGGATATTCTTTTGCAGCTGAATATTGCGCATGAGGAGCAGAAGTCCGGACTGGAGAAGGAGGATTATCTTGCCCTGCTGCCGAAGCTTGACGAATATAAAAATGTGCATGTGCGCGGCCTGATGGTGATTGCACAAAAGTGCGACGATATCGAGGAAACGCGGCCTGTTTTCGCGGCTGGCTACAGAGCCTTTGTGCGCTTGCAAAAGCAGCGCCCGGATATTGATTTGTTATCCATGGGCATGAGCCACGATTACCAGATTGCGATTGAAGAGGGTGCCAACATCGTGCGTGTGGGCACGGCCTTGTTTGGCGAGCGAGATTACAGCTTAAAATTTTAAAATATATTGGGCAGGTGACGACATGAAATTCGTAGATAAGATTATGGACTCCTTGAACATTTTTACTGAGGAGGAAATTACGGAGGAAGAGCTGCTGGCTGAAGAGAAGGCTGAGGCAGAGAAAAAGGAAAAGCGTTCCTTGTTTGCTAAGAAAACGCCGCAGACCGCAGCACCGGCAGCGCCGGAGGCTCAGGAGCAGCCTAAGCGCAGCTCGATATTAAGCTTTAAGAGCGCAGGCGAGAACAAGTCTGCACCGCAGGCTGATGGCAAGATGGCCAGCCGCACGCTGAACCTGCCGGTAGCCAACAAGCTTGTGACCATGGTAGTGCTGGAGCCTGTTGATTTTGACGATTCGCAAAAGATTGCTGACTATCTGCGCAACAACCAGCCTGTTGTCGTAAATTTTGCCAATACAGATAATGTGCTGGCAAAGCGCATGACAGACTTTTTGAGCGGTACGGTGTATGCGCTGGCTGGCAGCATGAAGAAGCTGAGCCGCAATATTTTGGTGTGCGCACCGAAGAATATTGATATTGATTCGGATATGGACACAGAAGAGGGCAGCGCGTTTGAAGAAAGAAGGAGTCGTCCATGGGAAAAATAAACCTGAATAAAATTGCTTTTATTGGCGGCGGCGCTATGGCCAAGGCTATTATCAAGGGAATTATCGGCGGCGGTCTGGTGGCTCCGGGGCAGATTATGGTCGGTGAGCCGACTGAGGCTCATGCCGCTGCACTGCATGCAGACTTTGGCGTAAACACGACGACGGATAATAAGGAAGCAGTGCGTGACGCAGACTTGGTTATTTTTGCCGTTAAGCCGCAGGTTGCACCTGTTGCACTGACTCCGGACGTAATCGCCTGCTTCAAGAAGGACGCGTGGGTGCTGTCGATTATGGGCAGCGTAACGCTGGAGCAGCTGCATGCCTATGCGCCCGGCTTCCCGGTGGTACGCACGATGCCGAACACGCCGCTGGCTTGCGGCGCCGGTATGACGGCTATCTGCTGTGACGCGAAGGTGACAAGCGAAATGAAGGAGACAGCAGGTGCGATTTTCAGCAGCTGCGGCGAGATTGAATATGTAGACGAGAAGGCGCTTGATGCCATCACCGCTATCAGCGGCTGCGGCCCAGGCTATTTCTTCGTGATTATCGATGCGCTGGCCGACGCTGGCGTGCGTGCCGGACTGCCGCGTGCGCTCGCTATCAAGCTGGCAGCACAGACGATGGCCGGCAGCGGCAAGCTGTGCATCGAAAGCGGTCTGCATCCGGCACAGCTGCGCGATCAGGTGACAAGTCCCGGCGGCACGACGATTGCCGGTATTCATGCGCTGGAGAACCATGGCGTGCGCGGTGCCTTCTATGACGCTGTGCAGGCTGTGCTGGAGCGCAATAAGGAATTACAGGGGTAATATTTATGGCAGATAGAGAGAAAATATTGCGCTATTTTAAGGCTGGCGGCGACGAGCAGCTGGCAGCGAAGCTGCTGGATTTGGCTGAGGGCGCGAACAAATCACGCAAGTTCCGCGTGAGCGAGTTTCTTGACCCGCATGCGTACAATGTGGCCGAGATTATTGCGGCTAACTTTGAAAACATCAAGCTCGTGGCTGACGGCGGCTTTGCTAATGCTGAGCGCGTGAAGGCGGCCTTTGTAGCTGAGGATTTTTATGGTCAGCCTGACTTTGGCATGGCGTTCTTCCTGGCGTGCTGGGATAAGCGCTACTACGACCTGTCGCACCGCGATATCCTGGGCGCGTTCATGGGCACGGGCTGCAAGCGTGAGGCCTTGGGCGATATCGTTTTTGTGCCTGAGGGTGCGCAGCTGGTGGTAGAAAAAACGCTCGTGCATTACCTGAGCGGCAATCTGACGCAGATTGGTGCTGCGCCCGTAACGCTCAAAGAGATTGCGCGCGAGGATTTGCTACAGAAGGAAGAAAAGGTGAAGGTTATCAATGCAACCGTTGCTGACCTGCACCTGGATGCAGTTGCGGCGGCAGGCTATGGCGTGAGCCGCAGCCGTATGGCCGACGAGATTAAGAGCCTGAACGTAAAGGTGAACTGGAAGGAAGCCAAAAAGGCAGCACAGCCTGTGAATGAGGGCGATGTGATTTCCTTCCGTGGCCGTGGCCGCGTTGAGGTGGAAGAGATTCGTGGTACAACAAAGAAGGGGCGCATCAGTGTAACACTCAAGCGCTTCATATAGGGGGATAGGATATGCTCACTCCTGAGGATTTTAAAAATAAAACCTTCGCTAAGGGCTTTCGTGGCTATGAGGTGGAAGAGGTCGACAAGTTCCTGAAAAAGCTGCTGAAGGAATATGAATATCTGTATCTGGATAATCTGGAGCAGAAGGAAACGATTGAACGCGTCAGCTCCAAGCTGGAATATTATCAGCAGATGGAGGCAACGATGCAGAGCACGCTGACCGTGGCGCAGGAAACTGCGGACGAGCTTAAGGCCAGCAGCGAGAAGAAAGCTGCGCTGCTGGAGAAGGAGACGACGGTGAAGTGCGAGCAGCAGCTGAGCGAAGCGAAGGCTGCGGCGCAGAAGATTCATGACGACACAATGTTGCACGCCGAGGATTTGTATAACAAGACCAAGGCGAAGACGGACAACATGCTGCAGGCGGCGCAGGCTGAATGCGAAAAGCTGCGCGAGGAAGCGAAGGCTTATGCTGACCAGATTAGCCGCAGAGCTGAGATGGAGGCAGAAAAGCTGCGCATGAATGTTGAGGATACCTGCAAGAAGCGTGCGAACGCTGCTGCCAGCGATGCTAATAGGCTGCTGACGGATGCGCGTAACGAAGCAGGCAAGATGATGCTCGAGGCGAACACCAAGTATCGCAAGATTGTGGGCGATGCGGAGGAGCGCAGCCGCAAGATGATTTTTGAGGCTGATGCCAAGGTGGCGACGGCAGAACAGGATTATAATGCGCAGCTGAAGAAGGCAGCGCTGCATCGCAAGAACATGCTGCATCTTTTGGAGACGCAGGTGGAGCTGTTGAAAAACTTCGATAAGCAGGACGAAGAGTAGGAGCGAGGGCTGGAAGATGATTATACTGGTACGTCATGGTGAGGCGACTCACCATACACAAAGCCTGACCGGCGGCTGGACGAATTCCACGCTTACGAAAAAGGGAAGGGAACAGATTCAGGCGGCAGCGGACAAGCTGGCGCTGGATTTTGCCGGGCGTGACGTGAAGCTGCGTATTCTTGCGAGCGACCTGGAGCGTGCGGCGGAGTCGGCAAGGATTATTGCCAAGACGCTTCATTTTGCAGGGGAGATTGAATACTGCGAGTTTTTGCGTGAGAAAAATAATGGCGTGGCAGCAGGAATGACGGAGGAGGAAGCAAAGAAGATTTTTTGCAAGCCTGCGTCAGACCAGGAGCTTGACCACCGCAACTATCCTGGCGGCGAAACGCGTAATGAGTTTTATCTGCGCAATGTCGAAGGATTGTGGGCGGCAGCGAATCTGGAGAAGGAAAATCTGGTTATCGTTGCGCATAAGGGCACGGTGCAGAATATTATTTTCCGCTGGCTGGGCATGGATATGCAGCAGGTGGTGGAGCACAATTATTCTGTGGATGTTCAGCCTGCAAGCGTGACTATTTTGGGCGTGAACAAGTGGCATGAGCATACGATTTTCCGCCTGAACGACATCAGCCATCTTACGCAGGAGCGAGGCTTCGGCGTGTTTGACTTCAAGTATGAGAAGTGAAGATGGATAGACGACAGTGATAAAAACTCATTGACTTATCACATTGTCTAATGTATAATAATATCGTTTATTGATATTTGCTAACGCTATGAAAAAGACAGTAGCTTGTGGCGCAGGAGAAGCGAGCCGGAGTATGGTGCAAGCCCGGACGAAGCAAGACAAGTGAAAATCACTTTGGAGCGGATGCGGCGAACTGAGTAGCTGCATACGGGAGCGCCCGATATTGCGCACACGAGTGGCGTGCAGCCTGAGCTGTCGTCATGAGGGTGGTACCACGGAGTACACGTTTAGTTAATAATGCATGATACGTAATGTATTGATGTTTGTTAAGCTATAGCTTCGTCCCTTATTGGAGGGACGAGGCTTTTTTATTTTGTTAATTATTTTTTAGTTAATACAATTGGAGGTTATTAGTAATGGATTATGGTAAAACACTGAATCTGCCTGAAACAGAGTTCCCCATGCGTGCAGGCCTGCCGCAGCGCGAACCTGATTTTCTGAAATTCTGGGAAGAAAACGATATTTATGGCAAAAAGCAAGCACTGCATGCCGGTCACAAGAAGTTCGTTCTGCATGACGGCCCTCCGTATGCAAACGGCAAAATCCACATGGGTCATGCTCTGAACAAAATCCTGAAGGATATCATCATGAAATATAAATATGCTCAAGGCTTCGACACCCCGTATGTTCCTGGCTGGGATACTCACGGTATGCCGATTGAGCATGCTGCTATCAAAGAGCTGGGCCTGAACCGTAATGAGCTGGATCCGCTGACTCTGCGCCGCAAATGCCATGACTTCGCTCTGCAATGGGTTGATATCCAACGCGAGGACTTCAAGCGTCTGGGCGTTCTGGGCGATTGGGAAAATCCGTACATCACTCTGCATCACAGCTTTGAGGCAGAGCAGATCCGCGTGTTCGGTACTATGGCTAACAAAGGCTATATCTACAAGGGCAAGAAAACCGTTTACTGGTGCCCGCATTGCGAAACCGCTCTGGCTGAAGCAGAAATCGAATACGGCGAGCAAAAAACTCCGACCATCTTCGTAAAAATGCCGCTCGTAAAAGACAACGGCCAAACTCCTGAGGCTGCTAAAGGCAAAAAGGCTTACATGGTAATTTGGACCACCACTCCGTGGACCATGCCGGCGAACGTTGCTGTTGCACTGAACCCTGCTCTGGAGTATGCTTGGGTTGAATGCGAAGGCGAAGTTCTCTTTATGGCAAAGGATCTGCTGGCTCAGGTTGGCGCTGCTTGCCATAAGGATCTCAGCAATATCCTTGGCACTACTCTTGGTAAAGAAATGGAATACGCTGAATGCGTGCATCCGTTCCCTGAATATAACAACCGTCGTTCTCTTGTAGTTATGGCTGACTATGTAACCACTGAAGCTGGTACCGGCTGCGTACATACCGCTCCTGGTCATGGTGATGTCGACTTTGAAACCGGCCTGAAATATAAGCTGCCGATTCTCTGCCCGGTTGATTCTCAAGGCAAGCTGACCGAAGAGGCTGGCGAACGCTTCAAGGGCATGTTTGTATTCGACGCCAACATCCCGGTGCTGAAATATCTGGCTGAGCTGAACTGCCTGCTGGGTAAAGAGAACATCAAGCACCAATATGCACACTGCTGGCGCTGCAAAAACCCGATTATTTTCCGCGCAACCTCTCAATGGTTCGCTTCTATCGACGGCTTCCGTGATGATGCACTGAAATCTATCGACGATGTTCAATGGATTCCTTCCTGGGGCCAACAACGTATTCATAACATGGTTTGCGACCGTCATGACTGGTGCATCAGCCGTCAGCGCGTATGGGGCGTACCTATCCCGGTATTCTACTGCGATAACTGCGGCGAGCATCTGATTAACGAGGCTACTATTGACTCCGTTGCTAACTGGTTCGAAAAAGAGGGCAGTGATGCATGGTGGGCTCATACTGCTGAAGAGCTGCTGCCGGAAGGCACTGTCTGCCCGAAATGCGGCGGCAAGCATTTCCATAAGGAAACCGATATCATGGACGTATGGTTCGACAGCGGTTCCTCTCACATGGCTGTTGCTGCAAAGCGTCCGGAGCTCTCATGGCCGGTTGCTATGTACCTCGAAGGCAGTGACCAGCATCGCGGCTGGTTCCAGTCCTCTCTGCTGACCTCTGTTGCTGTTGCAGGCCGTGCTCCGTACGAATCCGTACTGACTCATGGCTATGTAGTTGATGGCGAAGGCCGCAAGATGTCCAAATCTGTAGGCAACGTTATCGTTCCGCAGGATGTAATCAAGCAATATGGCGCTGATATCATCCGTCTGTGGACTGCTTCCTCTGATTATAAGGCAGATATTCGTATCTCCCCGAAAATCCTCAAGCAGCTGGCTGAGGTTTACCGCAAAATCCGTAACACCATCCGTTATATTCTCGGCAACACCAACGATTTCAATTATGAAACTGATGCTGTTCCGTTCAACGAAATGCTGGAGCTTGACCAATGGGCTCTGATGCATCTGCAGCTGCTGAAGAAGGAAGTTACCGCTGCCTATGAAAGCTATGACTTCCATGTGCTGTATCATGCAATCCACAACTTCTGCACCGTGGAAATGTCCAGCTTCTATCTGGATATCATCAAAGACCGTCTGTATGCTTACAAGGCAGACAGTAAGGAACGCCGCAGCGCACAAACCGCTATGCACGAAATCCTCATGGACCTCATCGTTATGCTGTCTCCGGTACTGAGCTTCACGATGGAAGAGGTATGGCAGTTCATGAAGAAGCCTGCTAATACTCCTGAATCCGTACAAATGCTGCCTTGGCCTGAGGTTAAGGAAGAATATATCGACGAAGCACTGGAAAGCAAATGGGATAACTTCATTGAAATCCGCAGCGAAATCACCAAGGTGCTGGAGCTGGCTCGTCGTAACAAGCAAATCGGTCACTCCCTGGACGCTAAGGTTGAGCTGCACGCTGAAGGCGAAGCACTCGCTATCCTGAAATCCGTAGAAAAAGACCTGGCAACTCTGCTCATCGTTTCTCAGGCAGTAGTTGTTGAAGGCGCTGCAAGCGGCGCAGAAGCAACCGGCCGTGAGGACCTGAAGGTTACCGTAACCGCTGCTGAAGGTCATAAATGCGAACGCTGCTGGATTTACAGCGATGAGGTTGGCGCTGATGCTGAGCATCCGACTTTGTGTAAACGCTGTGCTGAAGCAGTAAAATAAATATAGTTAAAATTTAGGCTGTCGTATTGCGATTACCCTCTCTGCCTCGCTTGTGCTCGGCATCTCTCCCTTGTAGGGAGAGCGATTTCGCGGTACTATTTGGACAATAGTATTGAGCAAAAGTGAGATTTCGATGCGTGCCCTTGGGCACGCAAGCGAAAGAGGGGAGGCTATACGGCGGCTTTTTTGTATCTGTAAACAAGTTTACGAAAAATTTATTTTGCAATATTCTCTTTCTATGGTACAATACTGGTAATATATTTTTTATGGAGGTGAAGCTGTTTTTTCTGCTGGAGCAGAAAAGCAGATTTGTTTGGACTATCTCATATGTTTGTTTAATGTTATAGCGATTTTATTTTTGGTGGCGCTGAATGGTTTTTTCGTGGCCTCGGAGTTTTCTATCGTCAAGGTGCGTCCTTCGCGTCTTGATACGCTGATTAAGGAAGGCAATACGCGGGCAGAAAGTGCTAAGCGCGTTACGGAGCATCTTGATGCTTATCTTTCGGTGACGCAGCTTGGCATTACGCTGGCTTCTCTGGGCCTTGGCTGGATTGGTGAGCCGACGGTGGCGAAGCTGATTCATCCGCTGTTTTCACTGCTGAGCCTGTCGGAGAATGTTGAGCATACGATTGCTTTTGTTATGGGCTTTTCGGTTATCACTGCGCTGCATATTGTTTTGGGCGAGCTGGTGCCGAAGTCTTTGTCGATTCAAAAGACAGAGCAGATTGTGCTGTTTGTTTCCGGGCCTTTGATTTTCTTCGACCGCATTATGTATCCCGCGGTATGGTTTTTGAACCATGTGGCTAACTGGACACTGCGCCGTATGGGCGTTGATGCTGCGAGCGAAGCTGAGGAGGCGCACAACGAGGACGAAATCCGTATCCTGATGGAGGAAAGCCATAAGCATGGCTATATTGATAAAACTGAGCTGACTTATCTGGACAACGTTTTTGATTTTTCGGATCGCCGTGCCAGCGACATTATGGTGCCGCGTACGGATATGATCTGTCTGTACCTGGAGGATTCCTGGGAGGATAATATCAAGACGGCGCTGGAGGAGCGCATGACGCGTTATCCTATCTGCGACGAGGATAAGGACCATATCATCGGCTTTTTGCATATCAAGGATTTGCTGCGCAGCTTAAACGCCGGCGAGCATCCCGATTTGCGTAGCCTGGCGCGTGATGTGCTGCTGGTGCCGGAATCCTTGCCTATCAGCAGACTGCTGAGAATGCTGCAAAAGCATCGCAGTCAGCTGGCTGTGCTCGTTGACGAGTATGGCGGTACGGCAGGCATGGTGACTGTCGAGGATATTCTGGAGGAAATCGTTGGTGAAATCCAGGATGAGTTCGACGAGGAGCGTCCTGAGGTTGAGGAAAAGGGCGACAAGACCTATTCTGTAGACGGCAAGATGCTGCTGGAGGACGTCAATGACTTCTTTGAGCTGGAGTTGGATACCGAAAACTGCGACACGATCGGCGGCTGGCTGTATGCGCAGCTGGACTATCCGCCGAAGATAGGGCAGAAGCTGCAGACAGAGGCGGCAGTGTTCACTGTTGAGGAGATTGCCAAGATGCGCATTGTGCGTGTAGGCATACGTCTTTTGCATGATGCGAAAAAAATACAGGAAGAGCTGCATGAGGAAAGCTTAGACGACGTGCAATAAAAATAACCCCGATTTTTACAAGATGTAGAAATCGGGGCTTTCTTTATGCTGTTTATAAATCGCGGAATTTGAAGCTGATGTTGCTGTGGCGCAGGAAGTTGAGCGTCACCTCAGGGAAGGAGGCATAGCTTAAAACGTCCTCGACAGGAGCGTTCGGGAAGCCTTCCTCGGCCAGCTTTTCACGCAGCTTTTTCATTTGCGGCGGAATGTCATCAGCAGGACGGTGGTCAATCTGCGGTGCAGAGCCGATGGCCAGCTGTTTTACCTGCTCGTCAATCGGTCCCGGAGTGCGGCCATATTTGCCAAGAATGAGGTCCTTCACCTCGCGGGGAATCATTTTATAGCGGCCAAGCGCAACGTTTAAAACGGACATCGAGCCGACAATCTGGCTGGTCGGGGTTACGAGCGGCGGATAGCCGAGCTCGGCGCGGACGCGCGGCATTTCCTCAAGCAGCTGCGGATATTTATCAGCTACGCCCATCTCCTTCATCTGGTTGAGCAGGTTGGAGAGCATGCCGCCAGGAATCTGGAAGGTGAGCACCTTGGGATCAATAGGAATATTGGGGTTCAGATTGAAGTCCTGAATAAGATTTTTACGCACGTCCTTGAAGTAGTCAGCCAGGTCGTTAAGCTCCGTGAGCTTGAGACCGGTGTCATAGGGAGTGCCCTCCAGCGAAGCAACAAGCGCTTCTGTGCAGGGCTGGCTGGTGGATTCAGCGAAGGGGGAGAGCGCGGTATCGACAATATCTGCACCAGCCTCGATAGCCTTGAGGTAGGTCATATCGCCCATGCCGCTGGTGAAATGCGTATGCAGGTTGATAGGCAGGTCGAGCTCTGCCTTGAGGCTACGAATCAGGCTTTCAGCAGCGTAGGGACGCAGCAGACCGGCCATATCCTTAATGCAGATAGAATCAGCGCCCATCTCTGCCAGCTCCTTGCCCAGCTTGACGAAGTCCTTATCCTGATGATAGGGGCTGATGGTGTAGACGATGCAGCCTTGCACATGTGCGCCTGCTTCTTTGGCAGCACGCATAGCGCATTCCAGGTTGCGCGTATCGTTGAGCGCGTCAAAGATACGGATGATGGAAACGCCGTTCGCTACAGAGCGGTTGACAAATTCGCGGACTACGTCGTCAGCGTAATGATTATAGCCGAGGATATTCTGGCCGCGCAGCAGCATTTGAATAGGAGTTTTGCGCAGATGCTTTTTGAGTGTGCGCAGGCGCTCCCACGGGTCTTCATTCAAGAAGCGCAGGCAGGAGTCAAAGGTGGCGCCGCCCCAGGCTTCAAGAGCATAATAACCAGCGTTATCAAGTCTTTCAAGTGCGGGCAGCATATCGCTAATGCGCATTCTGGTCGCAGCAAGAGACTGATGACCGTCGCGCAGAACAGTTTCTACTATCTTTACATTGTGTTTATCCATGTCATTCTCCTTTATAAGCATATAAAGTCAATATCAAAGTAACTTTTATTTATTATAACATAAAACGAGAGCTTTGCATACTGTATACACGGATAAACAGCTGAAATACAAAAAAACAGAGCCATCGCTAGGCGACAGCTCTGTCAAAAGCATTATTTAGTTACGCGGGGTGGGCTGGTTGCTGACAACCGGTTTGCCCATGATTTCATTGACGCGGTCCTTCATGCTGCTACGTTTTTTCGTAGTCTGAGGCTGGTTGCTGACTGCAGGCTGCTGGTCGACAGAAGCATTTTGCTTGTTGTCAGTTGCGGCCTTTTGGTCTTTATCCTTGCCGTCCTTGTCTTTGTCCTTATCTTTATCCTTATCCTTGTCGTCCTCGTCCTGCTTGATTTCTGGTTCAGCAGGCACTGCTACGCCAGGATTGGTAAAGCTGCTGCGCGGAGTAGAGGCCAGCGCATTAATCATGAAGTCATGCCAGATGGAAAGCGGAGCGCCGCTGCCATACATACGGTTCATAGACTTGTTGTTATCATCGCCAACCCAGACTGCGGTGCACAGGTCAGGCGTATAGCCAACGAACCAGGCATCAATATAGGTGTCGGTGGTACCGGTTTTGCCTGCTGCCGGACGACCAATGCCCATGCCGCCAGCAGTACCGCTGATGAGAACATCCTGCAGCATGTTGGTGGTCAGATAAGCAGACTCTGCATCAACAACGCGCTTGGATTCAGTTTTCGCTTCGTAAAGCACCTTGCCCTCACGGTCTACGATTTTCAGCAGAGCTACAGGCTTGTGATAAATGCCGTTGCTGGCGAGTACGCCATAGGCTGCGGCCATTTCTAAGGGATTGACGCCCTTGCTCAGACCGCCAAGGGACATTGCTAGGTTAGCATCGCTGTAGGCACCGGAATCTACGAGCGTAGAGATACCCATTTTTTCAGCGTTGTCGATAATCTTGCTTACGCCAACCTCACGTGCGAGCTTGACGGTCGGCACGTTCATCGAGCGGACGAGAGCAGTACGCAGGCTGACCTTGCCATGCCATGCACGGTCGGAGTTCTGCGGCTTCCAGCCGGGAGAGAATTCCTCTTCCTTATCCTCGATAACGCTGGCCGGAGAGAAGCCGTTTTGCATAGCGGTCAGATAAACGAATGGCTTGAAGGCAGAGCCAGGCTGACGTACAGCGAGCGTTGCGCGGTTGAACTTGTCCAGTCCGCGGCCGCCAAGCATAGCCTTGACATAGCCGGTTTTAGGATCAATAGCAGCCAGTGCCAGCTGCGGCTGAGTCAGGCCGTTCTCATCCTTATAATAGGAGGGAAGGTGACGCATAGCGTTTTCTGCAGCCTTCTGCATATCAGGGTCAAGCGTGGTGTAGATTTTCAGGCCGCCCTTATAGAGGGCATCTGCACCAACCTCTTCAATAACCTTTTGGGTGATCATATCAAAGAAATAGGAACGCGGATCATATTTCTGCTTATGCGAGGTGTTATAAGCGATTTTTTCTGCTTTGGCTTTAGCGCCGTCTTCCGCAGAAATGAAGCCATATTTCACCATCTGGTCAATAACCAGCTCTTGGCGTTTTTTGCTTTCCTTGGGGTTTTCAAAGGGGTTGAAATAATTCGGGCTTTTGGGAATTGCTGCCAGCGTTGCAGATTCAGCAATAGTCAAATCCTGCACATGCTTGCCAAAGTAATATTGGGAAGCACTTTCGATGCCGTAAGCACCCTGACCGAAATAAATACGGTTCAAATACATGGTGAGGATTTCATCCTTCGTGTATTTGTGCTCCAGCTCTTTAGCAATAAAGGCTTCCTTAATCTTGCGGACAATAGAGCGCTCCTGAGTAAGAAAGGCATTTTTGGCGAGCTGTTGGGTAATCGTACTGCCGCCCTGGACCTCGCTGCCACTTAAGGTGGAGACAAGGGCACGCGCTGTACCACGATAGTCGATGCCGCCATGCTCATAGAAGCGGTTATCTTCTATAGCAATAAATGCACGCTGCGTATGCTTGGGAATCTTATCAATGGAAACAGGAATACGACGTTCCTCTGAAAGAGTCGTATAAATGGTATTACCATTAATATCATAAAATTGAGAAGCAGCGTCCGGAATCAGCGTTTCATCCATATTAGGAGGTGCAAACAGACTTGAGAAGCCATACAGCACTGATGCTCCCATAATGATGAGGCAAACAACACTGATGACTAGAAATTTTAGTACTTTAAACATTTTCTACCTCTTCTTCATTAAATTGATTTTGAGAAATTCATCGCTGATGAATTTACGCGTCACTCTATTATAGCATTTTCGGAGAGCATTGTCATATTTTATCGTAATTGTTCAAAGAATATTTTAGAGAAAAACAGAAATAAGTGGGAAAAACGCTGGCTGCAAGCATAAATTAAGCAGTTTTTTGGAG